>CAZYWR010000163.1:0-2838 GCA_964651185.1 uncultured Polyangiales bacterium | reverse complement strand
CGTACTCGACCGGTCCGATGAGCACGTCCGCGAAGGTCTGCCCCGCGAGGTACGCCGTGTCGAGGTCGGCCTCCGAGAGCGACTTGAAGATCGCGAGCACCGCGTTGCCTTCGTCCTCGAGCGGCGCGTACGAGACGCTGTCGAGCGTGAAGCTGGCCTTGGGCTCCACGCCGAGATGGTTCGGCACGGGATAGCCGATCCCACCGAGGAAGGTGACGTTGTAAGCCATGTGATGCCCACCGAACGTGATCTCCCAGTTCTCGGTCGCGGAAGGCGTGCCGAAGATCGCCACGTAGTAGTTGTTCGACGAATATCCGCCGCCCCCGCCGCCCATCGCGCCGCCGTCGCCCATGCCACCCATCGCGCCGGGGAATCCGCCGCCCATGCCCGTTGGGAGCCCGCCGTCACCCATCCCAGCGCCGCCGGGAGCTCCGCCCATGCCGCTGCTCTGGCTGCCGAGGTAGTCGTCCGCGGCGCGGATGCCCGTCAGATCCGAGACGCCCGCGCTCGAGAGCACGGTCTGCATCAGCGCGAGCGCGGCGTTCTGACTGGCCGTGCTCAGGCTGCCCATCTGGAGCCCTGCGCGCGTGACGCCGGGCAGGTTCGACCACTTCGTCCGGTCCGTCGCATCGCTGAAAGCGAGGCTGCCCGAGCTCAGCTCCGTGGCCGAAAGCGTGGCGAGGAACGCGTTCGCCGCGCATACGGCTTTTTCGAGGTCGGTCGTCGCGTTCGTACAGCTCGCGCTCGCGCCGCCGCCGTCGTTCTGTGCGCCGCTGGCATCGGTGTCTAGGTTTGGGCTGCCGGCGTCGCTGCCGGTCGCGGCGTCCGCCGCCGCGCTGTCGTCGCGACCGCCCGCGTCGCTCGTCGGAACGAGACCGGCATCGCCTCGGTCCTCGCCGCCGTCGTCTCCGCATCCGCCGCTGGAGGAGAGCACGAGCCACAAGCCTGCTGTCTGGAAGCTTCGCCGAACGAGCTGCGCCACGGAATCCTCCTCGTATGCCGAGAGCGGCTGGGCTCCCGCGTGGGGAGGCGGTTGCACGCGCTGCGCCAGCGCCCGCAGCCCGCGAAAACCCACACACATCGCGCGCCGGCGCCGGCCTCGCGTGTACGCTCCGCGGACGCTTCGTACGCAAAGCGAACACGCTGCTCGCCGGCGGCCTGCGCACGCGCGCGTGAAGGGCGCGAACGGACGCCAGACGAGCGCTGGCCCGAGGTTTGATAGAGTGGCGGCGGATGTCAGTCAGAGTGCTGCTGTCAGTGGTCGTCGCGCTCGCCTTGGCGGCGCTGCTGGTGGCTGCGCTCGCGATCTTCGCCGCGCTGCGCTCTCGCGACGCAGAGCTCCTGCGGCGCGCTGAGGACAGCTCCGTCGCGGCGACCGAGGGCCTGGTGCGAGCGTATCGGCGCTTGCCGCAGGAGCCGCGAGGCGAGCCGGGCGGCGCGCGCGAGCTCGCGCTCCGCCGCGCGGCGGCGCTGGTGCTCGAGCCCGTGTGGGAGACGCGCGGCGGTTACTGCTGGCCCGACGGCCATCTCGTGCAAGAGGACTCGGCGTCGATGCACCCGAGCGACGGCGCCGAGGGTCCGCACGGGCCCCCTGCGCCCGCCGCAGGGCCCGGCTGGGAAGGCCCGCCGCGGCGGTCGCGCCACCATCCGCCCGGCCCGGAGACCGTGTCGCCGCCGCCCCCGCCCGACGTCGCGCGCGTGCTCGAGCGCGAGTGCGCGCGGCTCGCCAGTGGTCAGGTCGCGCGCGCTCACCTGCAGCGCGGGCATCACACGAACATCGTCGTGGTCATGGGCATGGGCGGCGCCGCCGCGTTCACGAGTCGCATCGTGTCGCGCCCCGTCCCGGACGGCCCGAGCTGGACCGCGCAGATTCTGGTGATGGCGCTCATCACCTTGGCGATGGTGGGCGCGACCCGGGCGACCAGCGCGGCGCTCCGCGGCGGCGCGCGCGATCTCGACGGCGTATTGGCTGGGCTCGAGCGCGATTTGCGCGCCGACACGGCGCGCCCGCGCACGCGCGAGTTTGCGGCCATCGCGGAGCGCGTGCGGTCGCTGGCGGCGAGCCTCGCCGAGGCGCGCGATCGCGAGCGTACGCTCGCACGTCAGGTCGCGCACAAGGACCGGCTGAGCGTGCTCGGGCGCGCCGCGGCGGGCGTGGCGCACGAGATCCGCAACCCGCTCACCGGCATCAAGCTGTTGCTCGACGGCATGCTCCGTCGCGGCATGGACGCGCGCACGCATGACGAGGTCGAGGCCTGCCTCGAAGAGATCGGGCGCCTCGATCACGTAGTCGGCGCGCTGCTCGGCGTGGCGCGCGATCCGCGCGCGGCGAGCGAGCCGATCGAGCTCGGCGCGCTGGTCGATCAACGCACCGCCCTGCTCGCCCCGCACGCCGCGGGCCGCGGCGTCGAAGTCGCGCGCACGGGAGAGGCGGAGCTCCGGGGCGAGCGCGCGCCCTTGGTCCAAGTGGTCGACAACCTCGTGCGCAACGCGATCGACGCGAGCGCGCGCGGACAGCGCGTGACGGTGCAGGTCGGCGAGCAAGACGGGTTCGTGACGATCGACGTGGTGGACCAGGGGCCCGGCGTGCCTGCGAACATCGCGGGCGAGCTGTTCGAGCCCTTCGCCTCGGGCAAAGACAACGGCACCGGGCTCGGCCTGTGGCTATCGCAGACCTTGGCGAGTTCGCGCGGCGGCGAGTTGAGCTACCATCGTCAATGCGGCGAGACGCATTTCATGGTCACTTGGCCCAGGTCACCTGCCGATGAATCGCCCCCATATCCTGGTCGTCGATGACGAGCGCATCACGCGCCGCGCGCTCGCGAGTCAGCTCGGCGA
>CAZYWR010000162.1:0-4929 GCA_964651185.1 uncultured Polyangiales bacterium | reverse complement strand
CTGCGCGTCGGCGATCGCGTCCCAACCGCACACCTGCTCCGGGCGCCCTGGATCGAGCCGCACGCATAGCCCGTCCACGCGGATGGCGACGTACAGATCGCGGCGGATCGAGCGCAACAAAACCGCGATCGCCCACACGGGCCCCGACGCCGTGACCGCCACGCCCGCCACGGTCACGAACGGCTGCAGCGCGATCGGCACGTAGCGGTCGAGCATGGACGCGGCGACCAGCAAGCTGCCGAGCGGCAAGAGCAGCGCACCCGGCATGAAGGCGCGCCACAGCGCGCGCGATTGTTCGATGCGATACCACTCCACCATGCGGCCGAAGGCCGCGCGGAATGCGCGCTCGTCGTCGTCCATGGGCGGAGGCGCGTCGGGCGGCGCGGTAGGCGGCATGTCAGTCGACCCCGGGCGTGCGCTCGTAAGACCACGCTCCCGCGCCCATCCGCAGACGGTGGCGCGGTCCGGGCTGTTCGAGCTCGCCGCCGTGGTAGGCCGCATCTTCCTGGTAGAGCGCTAGCTCGCCGCCAGGTGTCGTCACGAGGCGGGGCGCGTAGACGCGCGGCGCGCGCGCACGAAAATGCGCGAGCGCCTCCTCGGCCGACGCGAACGCGCACAAGAGGTACACCGTCACGAAGGTGGGCGGCGGAAGCTCGAGCTCGCCGCGCGCCTGCGCCGCCAGCGCGGCTTCGGGCGACAGCCAGCGATGCGCGCGAATTTCGCCGCCGTCGACCACGACGTCGACCGGCTCCTCGAGTCGCGTGGCGAAGAACCAGGCAGCGAAACGGCGCGAGCGGCCGCGCGGCGTGGTCCAATGCGCAAACGGCACCAGGGCCGCCGGCGCGAAGCTGAGCCCGGCCTCTTCGCGCGTCTCGCGCACGGCCGCGCGGCGCGCGCTCTCGAGCTCATCGCCCGCGACGAGCTCCTCGCGATCGACGCGCCCGCCCGGAAAGACCCACGCCCCGCCGTGAAACGCCAGCTCGCTCGCGCGCTGCACCAGCAAGATTTCGAGGCCGCGCGGCGCGCCGGCGCGACATCGCGCAACGTCGCGCAACACGAGCACGGTGGCCGCCGCCAGCGCCCTCTCGGCCATGCTCCCATCGCTCATTCTCTCCACCTCGAGCATGCGCCCGCCCAGCGAGCGCTTCTCCGCCTCGCGCACCGCGTGGCGTCCGCGGGCCGGCACTCTGAAGCCTGAATGCACGGCCATCCGACAAAGCCTGCCGAGGCCCCCCTCGCTTGGCAAGTCCACACAGCCGCGACCCGTGATACAGAGCGGCATGCTCCCCGTTTCGCTCGCGCGCCGGCGCGCGCGCTCCGATCTGCGCGGACGGAATGTCTGGATCACCGGCGCCTCGTCCGGACTCGGCGAGGCGCTCGCCCACGAGTTTGCCGCGCGCGGCGCGCGCCTCTTGCTGTCCGCGCGGCGCGTCGACCGGCTCGAGCGCGTGGCGCGCGACCTCGGCTCCGCCGACGTACGAGTGCTTCCGCTGGATCTCGCGGAGGTCGGCGCGCTGCCCGCGCGCGCCAAAGACGCGCTCACCCATCTAGGTCGCGTCGACGTGATGGTGCACAACGCGGGCGTCGGACAGCGCGCCGCGGTGACCGAGAGCACGCTCGAGGTCGACCGCAAGTTGCTCGACGTCAACTTCCTCGGCCCGGTCGCGCTCACCAAGGCGCTCCTGCCTGCGATGCTGGCGACCGGAAGCGGTACGTTCGTGGTGGTCAGTAGCGTGCTCGGGCTCTTGTCGATGAAGCGGCGCGCGGCCTACTGCGCCTCGAAGCACGCGCTCCACGGCTACTTCAACGCACTCCGCGCCGAGCTCCACGGCCAGGGCGTGCGCGTGCTGATGGTGTGCCCCGGCCATATCGACAGCGAGTTCTCGCGCCACGCGCTCGCAGGCGACGGGCGCCCGCACGGGGTCGATGAATCGGGCCAGCGCAGCGGCATCAGCCCCGTCGCGTGCGCCCGCCAAACCTTACGCGCGCTCGAGCGCGGCACCGACGAGATCTATCCAGGCAGCTGGGAGAGCCTCGGCGTCTACCTCAACCGGCTCGCGCCGGGCCTCGTGCGCCGCGCGCTCGCGAGCGCCAAGGCCCGCTGAGCGCGCGCCTCGCGCTAGGCGAGTCTGGATTCGATCCGGCGGTCAGGGACCAGCCACATGAGCGCGACGGCGACGTAGATCGCATCTGCGACGCGCGGCTCGACGTAAGCGACGGCGACCGCCGCCACATAGAGCAGACTGGAGATATTGCCCTTACGATCCTGGCCGACCGCGAGGGCAAGGCGTGATTGCGGGCCGTGATGACGAACGATCACGATCACCAGGATCTTGTACGCCAAGCTCGCGAGCAGCAGCACGAAGCCGTAGACGGCGGTGGGCAAAGCCGCGAAGTGGTTTTCGCCCATCCAGCCGGTGGTGAAGGGAATCAGCGAGAGCCAGAACAAGAGGTGCAGGTTGGCCCAGAGCGTCGCGCCGTTCACGCGCTCCACCACGTGCAGCATGTGGTGATGATTGCTCCAATAAATTCCCAAGTACACATAGCTCAGCACGTAGCTCAAGAAGACCGGCGTCAGCTCCCGCAACGCGCTGAAGTCCGCGCGATGCGGGACCTTCAGCTCCAACACCATGATCGTGATGAGGATCGCGATCACGCCGTCGCTGAACGCCTCCAAACGCCCTCGGGTCATCGCCTCCGCTCCTGCCGAAGCCGCTGTATCACGCTTTTCCGCGCGCCGGCAACGTGAGGCCGAACCAGGCGTAGCGAGGCGCTCCGCGTGGCTGCCGCGACGAGAGTCGAAGCCAACCTATTTATTGTGCAGCCGCGAAGCGCCCGCTACTTCGCCAGGCTCGCGTCCGATTTCTGCGTGGTGGTGCCGCCGTCCGCGGACGCGAGCTCCAGCATGAACTCGTAATCGCCCGTTTCGCCTTCGAGCACCAGGAAGTAGACGCCGGGCGGAAGCGGGATCGTCTCGCCGGGCTTGCATGCATACTCGGTGAGCGTCTGCGAGGCCGCGTCGCACTGGCCAGCCTGGATCGACCAGGCGGCGGGCTGTGCGCCGGCGTAGTTCACGAACACGTCGCCCGCCTCCGGCATGGCGAACTTGTAGACGCGATCGACCATGCCGGGCGCGCAGCTGCTGTACACATCGTCCTTGGCCCCCACGAACGTACCGCCCTGCCACACGCCGAACTCGAGCGGCAGGGGCGCCTGGCAGGACTCGCCCTGTGCGCTGCGGCCGCAGGCCGGATCGGCTGCGTCGGTCGCCAGGTTGCAGTCGTTGTCGATGCCGTCGTTACAGATCTCGGGCCCGGTGTACACACAGCATTGCGGGTCCGCTGCATCGACGAGCCCGTTGCAGTTGTCGTCGAAGCCGTTCATGCAGTCTTCCTTGGCGCCCTCGACGCAGCTCTGGCGGCACTGCGGATCGGCCGCATCGGCGAAGCCGTCGCAGTTGTCGTCGACGCCATTCGTGCAGTTCTCGATCCCCGCCGGATCGCACATGCAGACGATGCCGTCGTCGATGGCGCCGTTGCAGTCGTCATCCGTCTGGTTGCAGATCTCGGGGTAAGGTTGCGAGAGCGGCTCGCACACCGGACCGTCCGCCATGCAGCGGAGCATGCCGTACGCGCAGTTGCCTAACATGCCCGTCGAGCACTGCGTGTGCACGTCGTCGATCGCGCCGTTGCAGTCGTTGTCGACGCCGTCGCACACTTCCTGGGTCGGCTTGCACGAGGTGCCGCCGTCCGGGATCGCAGCGTCTGGGTAGTCGGCGTATCCGGCGTCGCCTGCGGTGGTGCTGGCGTCGCTGCCGCCCTTGGGATCGATCACGCCCGCGTCGTCGACGCCGATGCCAGCGTCGGGCGCGCTCGCGTCCGCTGCACCACCCTCCGGCGCGCCTGCGTCGGACGTGCCCGCGTCGGGCACGCACACGGGTGGATCGTCGACCACGCCGTTGCAATCGTTGTCGGCTCCGTCGCACACCTCCGGCACCGACGGCAACGGCGAGGCTGCGCACAACGCGTACTGCCCATCTGCGGAGCACGCGAGCAAGCCCGACGCGCGGCACGCGCCTTGGCCCGCGGTGCACGGCATCCCGACCGAGAAGGACTCGTCGACGGAGCCGTCGCAGTTGTTGTCCACGCCGTCGCACAGCTCGGCCGCGCCCGGATGGCGCAGCGGGTTCGCGTCGTCGCAGTCGCCCGCGGCCACCGTGTAGTCGTCATGATCGCAGTCATCGATCTCCACGACGCCGTCGCAGTCGGCGTCGACGGTATCGCCGCAAAGGTCGGGCGCGGTCGGGTGGATGCTCGGATTCGTGTCATCGCAATCGGCGCTGGGGCCCGTACCCGCGAACCAACCATCGCCGTCCGCATCGACGCCGCTCGTGAGCGCGCCCACCAGCACCACGGCCGAGGTCTGGCGCGGATCGCTGCGGCCATCCGTAACGCTTACTTGCACGTGGATCGTGCCGCTCTCGGCGCCGGTCAACGACAGCCAGCTCTCGTTGCCTTGATTCGTCGGCGGACTCGCCTCGGCACCTTCGATCTGCCAGGTAAACGTCAGCGCGTCGCCGTCCGGATCGCTCGCCGCGGCGTGCAGCTTCAGGGTGCTCCCCACTGCGATCGTCGCTACCGCCGGCGAAAGCGTGAGATCCGCGGGCGCCCGGTTCTGCTCGCGCGCCACGATCGACACGGGCAGCGTGCCGACCGGACCGTACCCATCGCCGTCGAAGGCGCGGCAGCCGACCACGTAGTTGCCAGCCGCGATCGGCGCGAACAACGCGCTCGCGCCGCGCGCAAGCAGCGTGCTAGCCGGCGTCAGCGCGGGCGTCTGGCTGCTCGGATCGACGAGACCCCACTCCACGCGGAGCGCGCCCCCTGCGCTCTGATCGTCCTGCAGCACGGCGCTGAGCGCGACCGACTC
>CAZYWR010000161.1:0-5391 GCA_964651185.1 uncultured Polyangiales bacterium | reverse complement strand
GCACGGACGAGGCGTCCGTCAGATCGACGCCGGCGAAGGACGCCACCTGCTGGGAGACATCCCCTAACGATGGCGTGGAATGCGAGCGCTCCACGAGCGCGAGCGGAAAGCGGCCCGCGAGCCGGCGCGCGATCGCCGCCCCTACTTGTCCGCCTGCTCCTGTGATGACGACGACGTTCGCTGCGCTCACGGCACGCCCTCCTCCCTGCGAGGGTCGAGCTTGCGCTGAAGCGAGCCGTTCGTCGACGCGGTTCGGAAGCGCCCCCGCGAGCTCGCGGACGGCGCTCTGAACGCTCACCAATAGCGCGCGAAGAACTTCCACATCAGCTCGGCCGCATCCGCGTAGTCCGTGCCGCCGCCGTAGCCGGTGAGGTCTTGCCCGTCGCTCGCGGCGTAGACGACCGGGGCCGTGAGCCAGGCGCCCGGCCCGTTCGTGGGCGCGCCGGCCCAGCCGTGGTCCATGCCCTTCATGGTGCAGAAGCCGAGCTCCTGCCCGGCGGGACAATCCTTGTTCCAGTCGCAGCTACCGCCCTTGATCGAGTCCGTGTCCACGTCGGTGCCGCAGGCGTTGCGCTGGATCCAGTAACCGTAGGCATCCTTCGCGCACGGGTCGTACGGGATGAGGCCATCGGAGTCGCCATGGATCAGTAAGACCGGAACGGGGTGTCCGGGGCAGTCTCCCGGGTAAGTGCCGCCCGAATGCGCCGAGACGGCGCGGACGAAGTCACGGCCCTTGCAACCGACGTTGTTGGCGAAGTATCCGCCCATGGAGAAGCCACCGACGAACACGTGCGCGCGGTCGATCGCCTGCTCTTCGTCGGCGGCGTCGATGATCGCTTTGACGAAGCCCAGATCGTCTTGGGTCGGATCTGCAGCCACGAGCGAACCCGGATCGCAAACGCCATCACCGACGTTCCAGGGTGCCAGGTCGTTGCCCCCGTCTGGGTAGGCGATCACGACGCCCTCGCGCTCGGCGATCACGTCCCAGGTGCTGATCCGCTCCATGATGTCGCCGCTCATCGTGAAGCCGTGATGCACGGAGATGAGCGGAACCGGCACGTCCTTGTCGAGCCCGCTCGGGATGTAGAGCAGGAAGGTTCGATCCATGCCGCCGTCAGGACCATCCACATGCACCGAGTGCATCTCCGAGGCGTGCGGTGCTCCGCCCTCGCGCGCTGGGCGCGTCTGGACGTCCATGCCACCCGCCCCGGCATCACTCGGGGCGCCCGCATCCAACGGCGACGCCGCATCCAGGCCTGGATTGGCGACCTTGGCGTCCAGCGAGCCCTTGCTCCCTGCGTCCAGGGTGCCCGGCTCCGCGCTGCTGTCGTCGCTGGCCTCGTCGTCGTTCGCTTCGTCGTCGTTCGCTTCGTCGTCGGCGTGGGCGCCGCCTTGATCGTGCGCCTTGTTCGAGCCGTCATCCGAACAGGACGCCGCGAAGCCGAGCGCAAAAAGCAAAGCAAGCCGGAGATACAACATACGTCCCTCCGGCCGCGAGCGTACTTAAGCCGCCAAAACAGCTCCATAGCCAGGTATTGTCTCCGGCGCTCAAACTCACCTATGCCGCAAAGCGCACACACGCCGGACGCTTGTCGCACTCTGCCGGCGTGAGCTGTCCCACCATGCCCCTCGGCGCCGGGTTCGCCGGGCGGCCTGATGGGCCCGTGCTAGGGAAATGAATGCCGATTCGAACCGCAGCCGAGTACATCGAGAGCCTGCGTGGCCGAAAGCTGCGCGTGTATTTGTTCGGCGAGCTCGTCGAGGAGCCCGTCGATCACCCGGTCATCCGGCCGTCGATCAACGCGGTCGCCGAGACCTACGCGCTGGCCGAAGAAGAGCCCGAGCTGGCCACCGCCGAGTCCAAGCTGAGCGGCCAGCGCGTGAACCGCTTTCTGCAGGTCACCCAGGACGTCGACGACGTCGTGATGCAGAACCGGATGCAGCGCCGGCTCGGCCAGCGCACCGGCACCTGCTTTCAGCGCTGCGTGGGCATGGACGCGATCAACGCGCTCTACTCGGTGACCTTCGACGTCGATCAGGCGACGGGCAGCGACTACCACGCGCGCTTCCGTGAATTCGTGAAGCACGTGCAGCGCGAAAACTTCGTGATCGGCGGCGCCATGACCGACCCGAAGGGCGATCGCAGCAAGGCACCGCACGAGCAGGAAGAGGCCGACATGTTCCTGCGCGTCGTGGAGCGGCGTCCCGATGGCGTGGTGCTGCGGGGCGCGAAGATGCACCAGACGGGCTGCATCAACTCGCATTGGCTGTTGGTGATGCCGACCATGCGCCTTGGCGAAGCGGATCGCGACTACGCGGTGTGCGCCGCGATCCCGGTCGACCACCCCGGCATCACGTACATCTACGGACGCCAGAGCTGCGACGGGCGCGCGCTCGAGGACACGGAGATCGACCTCGGCAACGCGCGTTTCGGCGGGCAAGAGGCGATGATCATCTTCGAGGACGTGTTCGTGCCGTTCAGCCACGTGTTCATGGACGGCGAGTGGCAGTTCGCGGCGAGCCTGGTCGAGCGCTTCACCGCCTACCATCGCCGCAGCTACGTCTGCAAGACCGGGCTCGGCGACGTGATCATCGGCGCGGCGGCCACCATCGCCGACTACAACGGCGTCTCCAAGGCCTCACACGTGCGCGACAAGCTGGTGGAGATGACCCACCTCAACGAGACCATCTACGGCGCCGGCATCGCGTCCTCGCACGAATCCAAGCCGACCGCGGCCGGCAATTACCAGTGCGACGACATGCTCGCCAACGTGTGCAAGCACAACGTGACGCGCTACCCGTACGAGCTCTCGCGCTTGGCCCAAGATCTCGCGGGCGGCCTGATGGTGACTCTGCCCTCCGACGCCGACTTCAAAAACGAGCACACCAAGCCTCTGCTCGAGAAGTACCTGGCCGGACGCCCCGGCGTGTCGGTCGACAACCGCCGGCGCGTGCTGCGCTTGATCGAGAACATGACGATGGGGCGGAACGCGGTGGGCTACCTGACCGAGTCGATGCACGGCGCCGGCTCGCCGCAAGCGCAGCGCGTGCAGATCGCGCGCCTCGCCGATTTCGAAGGCAAGAAGCGCCTCGCCAAGAAGCTCGCAGGCATCCGGGACGAGGGCTGATCAGCGGTATTGGTGTTGGGCGCGGAACTCGGCCGGCGTGGCGCCGTTCGACCAGCGGCGAAACGCCTTGTAAAAGGCCGTCACGTGCGAGAAGCCGAGCAGGAAGGCGACCTCGCTGATGGCGAGCGACATGTCGGCGAGGTACTTCTTGGCGAGCTCGCGCCGCACCTCGTCGAGGAGCTCGCTGTGGCTGGTGCCGTCTTCGCTCAGCCGCCGGCGCAAAGTCGCGACGCTCATCGCCAGCCGGCGCGCGACGGTCGACATGCTCACGTCCCCGGCGCGTAGCTGCTCGACCAACAACTGACGCACGCGGCCCACGACGCCCTCACTCCGGCGCAAGCGCTCGAGCATGGCGCTCGCGTGCATCTCGAAAGCCGCCTGCAGGCCCGGATTGGCGTGCGACATGGGCGAATCGAGGTGGTGGCGGGCGAAGACGAGCGCGTTGTGTGGCGCACCGAGCTTGATGGTCGCGCCGTCAAAGAAACGTGCGTACCGGGCTTCGTCCGTAGCCACCGGGTGGCGGAAGTGGACCTCACGCAGGACGTTGCGTTGGCCCGTGTAACGACGAGCGTACGAGCACGCGGCCGCCAGGGCGAAGTCGTTGGCCGCGGGCGGCTGGGGCACGTGGTCCGTGATGCGCAGCTCCCAGATCGCGCGCTCGCCGTCTTCGAACAGGAGCGCCTCCTGCGCGGTGTGCATCAGGTACATGTAGCGGCTCGTACAATGGATGGCTTCGCGCAGGTTCGCGCAGCTGCGCGTCGCATACTCGAGCACATCGAGATCGCCCGCCTCGAGCTGCTCGCCAGCGCGCAGGCCCAGGCTCGGATCGCCGACGCGCGCCACCGCGCGCTCGATCAGCTCCATCGCCGCGCTATGGCGGATGCGCGTGTCCGGGTCCGCAAAGTCGCGCAAGCCGATGCCCTCGCGCGCGAACACTTCGACCTGCTGCGGATCGGCCCCGGTGATCCGCATAAATGGGATGCCCCAGCGCAGCGCGACGGTGGCCTCTCTAACTTCTGGCACGCTTATACCGACGGAGGATGGATGGATGCCATGGTAGATCCAAGCCCGCGCTCGCGGCGCATGGCAGCGCGCCGTTCCCGGCGGGGAGGGCCGAAGCGGTGCGCGACAACAGCCGGGCCAGCGATATTAACGTCGACATAGCCTGCCCGCTCAGCAGTTTTCTCGAAGGACAATTCGCGACATCGGTGGGGGAAAAAGATGACCACGCCGGACGCCATTTTGACTCGGAAGACCGCCAACGCACGCTAGCGCACAGTCTAGTCAAAAAAAAGGTTGACGTCCCCTGCGGCAAAGTGTTGCCTGAGTGCACCTTTGCTTGAGGGTATGGCCATGGATGTCTCCGTAAATCTGTTGCGCGGCTGCGCCGGAGTCCTCGCTGGTTTGGGTATCGAGTTCGAGTGCATCCTGCGCGAAGCCGGCATCGAACGCAGCCAGCTCGAGCGCTCCCGAAGCATGGTCGACCTCGCCACCGCGGAGCGCTTGTTGCGAGCGGCCCTGCAAATCGCCGGCGATCGCGCCCTCGGCCTCGAGCTCGGGGACCGTGCCCCGATGCAGAGCCTCGGCATGTTGGGCGAGGTCTTGGTCCACGCGCCCACGCTGCGCGCGGCGACCGAGGCCTTGCATGAGTATCTGCCGCTGCTCCTCCCGCTCGCCCGTTTTCGGCTGCGCGAGGAGGGCGAGCGCGCGCTCCTATCGTTCGAACCGCCGCTCTTGGATCCGGCGTGTGCGCGGTTCTGCGTCGAGCTGGTGTTCGCGCTGACGAGGCGCATCGCCGAGCGGCTGGCCCCAGGCGTGGGAGCGCTCGAGGTGCACGTGCAACACGCGCCGCCGCCCTACGCGGATCGCTATCCGGCGCTGCTCGGCTGTCCCGTCCGCTTCGCCGCTGCCGAGCATGAGATCGTCTTCCCGCGCGCCGTGCTCGATCGGCCGCAGCCGTTCGTCGACGAGGCGCTCTGGCGGCTGCTGCGACGTCGGGCCGACGAGCTCCTCGCGCAGCAGCGGGCGCGCGAGCTCTTGCACGAGCGGGTCAAGCAGGTGCTGCGCCACGAGGTCGATCTGGGCGACGTCAACCCGATCAACATCGCGCGCCGCCTGGGCGTAAGCCCGCGCAGCCTGCGCCGCCGGCTCGGAGACGAAGGCCACTCGCTGTCCGCCCTCACCGACGAGGTGCGGCGCGAGCGCGCCCAGAGCGCGCTCACCAACCCCGCGATCCCCATCAAGCGGATCGCGGGTCGCGTGG
>CAZYWR010000160.1:0-2580 GCA_964651185.1 uncultured Polyangiales bacterium | reverse complement strand
CTGGTGAACCTGGAGCGACGCGACCCGCCGTTTTTTTTGCAGGACGACAACTTCGACCAGTTCCTGCCGGTGATCGCCTGGGGCTCTCGATCGGCGCTCGCGGGGACCTTTCCGGTTTGGAACCCGCACCAGTTTCTGGGTGCGCCCGCGGCGAACGTCGGCACTTACGCGCTGACCTATCCCCTCACCTATCTGTCTTACTTTGTCGCCAGCGCGCTCGGACATGTGGCGTGGACGCTCGACGTCTTTGCGATCGTGCACCTGCTCGCCGGCTACGTCGCGACGTTCTGGGCGGCGCGCCAGGGCCGCATCGCGGCGCCGCTCGCGAGCGCGGCCGCGCTCTCGTTCACGTTGTCGGGCTATCACCTGATCGCCGGACGCTCGTGGTACTACATGCTGCCGGTCGCGCTTTGGGGGCCGCTCTTGGCGGGCTTGGTCGCGCGCCTGGAGCAGCCTGTGCGCTGGCCCTGGGCGCTCGCGACGGGCGGCGCGCTCGGCGCCTTCTTCCATGCCGGAAACGCCCAGATGTGGTGCTACGGCGTGATGCTCTTCGTGCTCGCCGCGGCGGTGCTGGTGCTGGGCGGCCTGCCCGCGCGCCGGCTCGCCTGGGCCGGGCTCGCGCTCGCCATCGGCGTCGCGCTCGCGGCGCCGCTGCTCGTACCGCAGCTCGCGCTGACGCGGGACCTCACGCGCACGATGTTTCGCGGCGGCGATATCACGCGCGGGCTCGCGGCCCTCGTCTTACCGTTCGGCTTGACCTCGGCGCCGCACCCGATGCTCGGCGTGTGGGGCCAAGCCTCCGTGGCGCGCGATCACGCGCAGCTGTACTCGGCGGGCGCGCTGCTTCCGGCCGCCGCTCTGCTCGGCGCCGCGCTAGTCCCTTCCGTGGCGCTGCCGCGACGCGCGTCGGCGTATTGGGCTTGGCTCGCCTGCGCGCTCTTCGCTTTTCTGGCGGCGCTCGGCGATCACGGGAGCGTCTGGCCGCTGCTCGCTCGCTTGCCGCTGCTTTCGGGCTTCCAACTGCCGTACAAGTTCCTCGGCTTCTTCAACTTGTACGCCTGCCTGGCCGGCGCCGCGCTCGTGCAGCGGTGGCTCGCTCGATCCGCGCGCGCGCGACTCGCGACCCAGGCCGCCTTCGCCTTCTGCGGCGCCGCCGCGCTGTACGGGGCGAGCGTTTCGCTGCCGAGCAACTTCTCCTGGACGCGCCGCGCCTACCCGCCGCTCCCGCGCGCGCTGTCGGCGGCGCTCGCGCGCGGCGGTCGGCTGCTGCCGCTCTCGCCGCGGCGCGTGGACGAAGCCGAGCCCTGGCTGGCGCTCATGCACAACCTGCCGAGCCTGTACGGCGGCCTCTCCACGGGAGGCTACGACACCTTCGTCGAAGCCTCCCGCGAAAACCGCGCCCTGCACGGCCTGCTGCAGACCCATCCTGCGGCGGCGCTCGAAGCCTGGAGCGTGCGTTACGTGCTCTTGCGCAATCGCATCCCCGGCCCCGAGCGGAGCCCTTGGCACGGCGACTGGCTGATCCTCGCCGCGGGGCTGCCGCGCGAGCGTAAGATCGTCGCGACGTTCGCGCACACGACGCTCTTCGAGCTGCCGCGCCCGGCGCCGCTCGTGTTCGCAGCCGGAGCGCCAGAGCGGCCGCTCTCGTTCGCGATCAGCGCGCGTGGCGTGCGCGCCGTGCTCCGCGGAGCGCAGGTCCCCCAGCGCGTGACGTTCGGCTTCGTGCACCGTCCGGGCTTCGTCGCACGCACGCACAGCGACGCGCTCTTGCCTGTCGCAGCCGACCGCTGGGGGCGCATGGTCGTCGAGGTGCCACCCGGGACCCGCGAGATCACGCTGGAGTATCAGCCGCCGTTCGATCTCGGGCTGGCGCTGATGGCGCTCACGCTCGCGCTCGCCATCCTTACGCTCTGCCTATTTCGTCGCTGGGGTTGGGAGCGCGCGTAACGTAGAGCGCCGGAGCCGGCCGCGACCGTCTCAGTCGCCGAACACGACGGTCTTGTTGCCGTACACGAGCACGCGATCTTCCAGGTGCCACTTCACCGCGCGCGCGAGCGCGGCCTTCTCGAGATCGCGCCCCTTACGGATGAGATCGTCGACCGAGTCGCGATGCGAGGTGCGGGTCACGTCTTGCTCGATGATCGGCCCCTCGTCGAGATCGCTGGTCGCATAGTGCGCAGTCGCGCCGATCAGCTTCACGCCGCGGTCGTACGCGCGATGGTAAGGCTTACTGCCGATGAAGGCGGGCAAGAACGAGTGGTGGATGTTGATGATGCGGTGGGCGTAGCGCGCGGTGAAGTCGCCGCTCAAGATCTGCATGTAACGCGCGAGCACGATCAGGTCGATCTCTTCGCGATCGAGCAGGGCCCATTGCTTGCGCTCTTGTCCGGCCTTGTCCTGGCGACCCACCGGCACCACGTAAAACGGCACGGAGAACTGGCGCGCCACGTGCTCGAGATCGGGGTGGTTCGAGATCACGAGCGCGATGTCGCAGGAGAGCTCCTTCGCCCGGTGCCGCAGCAACAGATCGTATAAACAATGGTCGTATTTCGACACCATGATCGCGACCCGCTTGCGATG
>CAZYWR010000159.1:0-2591 GCA_964651185.1 uncultured Polyangiales bacterium | reverse complement strand
GATGAGTTGGTTGATCGAAAATGCCCTCGCGCTCCGCAAGGCTCTTGAGGGAGCGGTGAAGTGACTACGGAAGTCGCAGCCTGAGCGTGCTCATCTTCGCCCTCGTAGCCGGCGAAGCATCTTCTTGCGAGGACTGCTGCCGCGCTAGCCACGCGCCGCCGCAGTCAGCAGATTGCTTTTCTCGGATTGCCGCGCATGCTGGCCGGCAGATGGTCAAGGACCGCCGTGATCTTTGAGCCATTGAACGTCCACGAGGTCTTGAGGCCGGCCAGCCGCGCTCTTGTTCCGGATCAGGTGATGCTTGGAGAGGACCGCTGTCGGCACTCCAGCAAATTTCGTGAGCAAGCGTTCCGGCCAAGCCTCCTCGAAATCCACGCCGTCGATCGTGGTGAGGATGTCAATCCGAACTGGGGGCACGCCCATTTGGAAGACGACACCCGGCGTCGCGAGATCCTCCTGGGTCAAACCGTGCAGCGCAGCGCCGAAGGCGACCAGTGCCTCGAGCACACAGGAGGCGTTCGTCCGATCAGGCCTGACCCAGACGTCGAGATCTTTGGTGGCGCGAATCTGGCCGTGGGCGGCGAGCGCGTGTGCGCCCACTACGATATATTCAACGCCGTGGGCGTTGAACTCGGCCAATAGATCTCTGAAGTCGGGGTTGAACGTCACCATCGGCATTCCACTGAAGGCATTGCAGGGTGAGCCCCCAAACAGAATCGATGCGCTGCTCGGGGCTCATTTCGCGCCAGGTCGTGTCCGCCGGGCTTTCGCCCGCTCGAAGGACCCGCACTTCGGCAATGCGGCGTGACCGATTGTGCGGCATTCCGGAATGATACCACCGAGCACGAACAACGCCCAGCGTGAAGGCGGCGCCGCGCCCGTCCCTTGACACGGGCGAGACCAGTCAGGTCAGCCAGCCGTCCAGTTGTCAACCCGCAGCTCGCCGACTCGCGCGACTTGAGGTCCCAGGGCTGGTGCGTACGACATCCCGAAAATCGGTGGTGAAGTTGCCCCGTTCTGGCGGACAGGTTTGACTGCTTGAGTCAGTTCGCTGCGTTGGTCTCGAACTCGATCGGCGACACGTAGTCGAGGTGTGAGTGGAGCCTGACAAGGTTGTAGTAGTTGTCGGATGTAGTCGGCCACTTGCTGCCGTGTCGTGGTTCGGCTTTTGAAGCGGCTGCATGGCGAGAAGCTCCTTCTCGAGCGTCGCGAAGAAGGACTCGGACACCGCATTGTCCCAGCAGTCGGCCTACGGCTCATGCTCGGGCGCGCGCCAAGGTGCTTGAGCGCCGCCAGGTAGTCGTCGCTGCCGTACCTGCAGTCTCGGTCGGTATGATGGATCCAGTTCGGCTTCAGTGCTCGCGTAGAGGCCGCCGCGTGCAGCGCAGCGAGGGCCAGCTCCGTGTCGATGCGGTCGGACATGGCCCAACCCACAACACGCCGCGAGTAGAGGTCCAGCAGGACGGCGAGGTACAGCCAGCCGTCGCTCGTGGCGACGTAGGTGATGTCGCCAGCGAGCACCTGGTTGGGCGCTGCCGCGTTGAAGTCGCGCTCGAGCAGATTGGGCGCGATCCGCTTCGTGTGGCGCGAGTCCGTGGTCTTGCGAAAGCGCCGAGGCTTGTGGCCGCGAAGGCCGAGACCGCGCATGATACGAGCTACCCGCTTCTTGCTCGGTCTTGTTCCACGTCGCCTCAGGGCGCGGCGGATACGCGGCGCGCCGTAGCGGCCCGGCTTTTTTTAGCAGCGAGTTCTCCGCCTGTAGTTCGCGCAGTTCGCGACGAAGCCGCTCGACCTCTTCACGTTCGCCTTGGCTCTGCAGCGTGCTGCCGGTGAGTTCCGGTTCAAAGCGCTCTCGCCAGCGATGGAGCATGCTGGGGCTAACGCCCAGCTCCTTGGCGATCTTGGTGACGGTCTTCGAGCCGCGGGCCATTACGCGGCGTACGGCGTCTTTCTTGAATGAATCGGGGCGTGACTTCGGTGCTGCATCGGTGGATCTCCGGGGAGCGTAGTCCCTTTCCGGGTGTCCACCAAAGCGGGCAATCTCACCGGCCCTGGCCGACGCGCTCAGCCAGGCGGAGGAGCAGGTGAAGGCCCTGTCGGCCGATGTGGCGAGCATGGAGTCGGCGAAGGACCATGCATTCACGCTGCCCCCGCGGGCCTGGATCGCCAACCGAGTAGCCAAACTCAACGAGCTGTTGGCCACACGAACCGAAGCGTCGGCGCTGGCTCTGCGCCGCCTAACCGGCCCGGTGACGCTCGCGCCGGAGAGGCCGCAAGTAGGCCGGCCTTATTTCATTTCATTTCATTTCCGCGTGACGAGCAGGTTCAGCAGCTTGAACCTGCTCGTCGCGGACGGAGGTTCGAATGTATTGCAATGGTGGAGACGCCGGGAGTCGAACCCGGGTCCGGAAGTGATCTGTGTTGGCCTCTACGTGCGTAGTCCGTGTACTTGATTCGCGGTGGGCAGCGCCCATGGACAGGCTCGCGTCATCGCTATCGACTCTTTATTTCGCGATCACGCCGAGTCGAGCTCGTGACCGCTAGTCAGTTCCATGACGCCTCCACGTGAGCACCGACGGGCTCAGCGTTTC
>CAZYWR010000158.1:0-2027 GCA_964651185.1 uncultured Polyangiales bacterium | reverse complement strand
GCAGGTTGTCGATCGCCAGCATCACGGGCTGCGCTTGCGAGAACGCCAGGAACCACTCGTGCAGCGCGTTTTGCGCGCGCGCGCGGCGCTCGGCGTGATCGGGCGACGTCGGCGCGAGCTCGGGATCGCCCAACTTCGAGCGCAGCTCATCGGAGAGGTGCGCGAGCGTGCCCGCGTGCGCGCCGGCGGCGCTGCGCGCGAGCTCCGGGCTTGCATTCAACATGCTCAGACCGAGCGTCACCGCCACGCCGAACGGCTCGGGCTGCGCCTGCGCGTCGGCGCGGAGCACCTGCAGCCCCTTCAGCTGCGCCTGCAGACCGAACTCTTGGAGCAGACGCGTCTTCCCGATGCCCGCGACGCCTTCGATCAAGAGCTCCGCGCCCGTGCCGCGTAAGGTGCGCGAGAACACGCGCTCTGCGAACTCGAGCTCCGAGGAGCGCCCGACCATGCGGCTGCTGTGGAGATAATGCTCGGCAGTCTGATCGTTCTCCTCCGGAGGCAGGTCGCCTATCACCGTAAGCTGATCGATCACGGCGGCGGCGTTCATCGGCCGCGACATCGGGTCTGGACTGATCAGCGACAACACCAACGCATCCAGGGCGGGCGGGATCCCGGGCGTCCACTCGGAGGGCGGCGCGGGAGGCGTCTGCCAGATCTGGGGCATGTCGCTGAGCAGGCGCGCTGGGTACGCGTGCTGGCGCGTGAGCGCCCAGTAGGCGACCGCGCCCAGCGCGTACAGATCGCTCCTCTGATCGAGCGCCTGGCCGTGAAAGACCTCGGGCGCCATGCAGGTGGGCGTGCCGATCACCTCAGGGGTCGGCCCGAACGCGGCGAGGGCGCCGAAGTCGATGAGCTTCGCGCGGCCTTGCAGCGTAAGCCGCACGTTGCGCGGGCTGACGTCGCGGTGGACGAGCCGGTGTGCGTGGATGAGCGCGAGCGACGAGGCAATGTCACGCAGGTGGTGACAGACCTGTGCGTAAGGAAGCGGCGCCGCTTTGACCAGGTCCTCGCCCTCGAGCAGCTCCATCGTGTAGAAGGGGCCGTCCGCGGTGACGCCGTAGTCGTACACCTCGATGATGCGCGGGTGCTTGAGGCGGACCAGCGCGTGGTACTCACGCTCGAACAGCGCCTCGGCGCTCGCCCGCTTCGAGCCGGCCATGCTCGACAGGAGCTGCTTGAGCGCGACCGCGCGACCGCTGGTGATGTCGATGGCGCGGTAGACCACGCCCATGCCGCCTTCGCCCAGCTTGTTTTCCAGCCGATAGCGACCCGCGAGCAGCCGTTCCGGCTCCGCGGTCTCCAAGCTCAATGCAGCTTCTCCCACTGCCTGACTCTCCTCGTCCGCTGTCGAACCCGCCGCACGCCTCCCGGCGTACATTCGGCGCCGGACAGCTCACTGCTACGGATCGTCGTATCGGCAGTTTACGCGAGAATCTGTAGTCTCGGGCGCATGTCAGGTAGAGCCTGTCGGGCCAGCTCACGAAATAGTATGACTGCTCGCCCCGAGCCGACCGCAAGCGGCGCGACGCGCCTGCGATCTCCGCTACACAAGCGTCCACGGCTGCTGCAGCGGCCTCAGAAATCGAACTTGCCGTAGCTGCCAAGATCGCGGCAGGCCTCCACCACGCGCGACGCGATCCCCTTCTCGCCCAAGTGGAGCCAGGCGCGCGGATCGATGTACTTCTTGTTCGGCTTGTGGGGGCCTTCGGGGTTGCCGAGCTGACTGCGCAAGTAAGGGTCGCGTTCGTCCATGTACTTCTTGATCGGCGCGAGAAACGCCCACTGCGTGTCCGTGTCGACGTTCATCTTCACCACCCCGTACGAGACTGCCTCGCGGATCTCGCTCTCGCTCGAGCCGGAGCCGCCGTGGAACACGAAGTTGACCGGCTTCTTGCTGGCCGTCTTGCGGTCGGTCGCGATCTTCTGCTGCGAGTTGTTCAGGATGATCGGGGTGAGCTTCACGTTGCCCGGCGAGTAGACGCCGTGCGTGTTGCCGAAGGAGGCCGCCACGGTGAACGAGCCGATGG
>CAZYWR010000157.1:0-3139 GCA_964651185.1 uncultured Polyangiales bacterium | reverse complement strand
GAATGCCGATCGTCCGGTCGAAGCGACGAATCGTACCCGCCTGGACGCCGAGCAAAGCATCGGATATTTCACGCGCGACATCGTCTGGAGCGACCCCGAGGCGCGTCGCGGCCGTGCGGTCGATATCGACGACGAGCTGCGGCGACGGCCGCTCCACGCCATCGAACAGATCCACGACGCCCTCGATGTGCTCGATGCGCGAAGCAGCTGCGCGCGCGAGGCGCTCGAGCTCTGCGTAGTCCTCGCCGAAGATCTTGACCTCGATCGGGTGCGGAGCGCCAGACAAGTCGTTGAGCATGTCCTGCAAGATCTGGATGAACTCGACGCGAAGGCCGGGCAGCTCGCGGTGGATGCGCTCGCGCAGCGCATCCATGATCTCTTCCGCGTGCCGGTCGCGCACCGCGCGCAGGCGCACGGAGAAGTCGCCGCGGTTGAGCAGCGTGACGGCCGTCGGGTTGATCTGGGCGCCGGAGCGACGAGAGAACGTCTCGACCTCAGGGGTCTCCTCGAGCATCTGCTCGATCTTCTTGGCGGCCGCGTCGGTCTCGCTGAGCGAGCTGCCGGCCGGCGTGTCGTAGTCGATCACGAACGCCCCTTCGTCGCAGGAAGGCATGAAACCGCTCGGCACCTCTTCGAAGGTCGAATACGCAACTGCGCACGCCACGCCGAGGCCCGCGAAGCCGAGCCACGGCCGCCGCGCGGACCATCGGATCACGCGGCCGACAGCTGCTTCAAGGTGCGACGGACCATGGTTCGCCGCGCGCGGGCGCATCACGCGCGCCGCGACGATGGGGACGACGAAGAGCGCGACGAGCAGCGAGATGAGCACCGCGGCCGAGAGCGTCGTCGCCAATGCGCCGAAGAACTTGCCCACCACGCCGCGCAGATAAGCGAGCGGAAGAAATACGAT
The DNA here is from genome assembly GCA_964651185.1 of uncultured Polyangiales bacterium. Lineage (GTDB taxonomy): Bacteria > Myxococcota_A > Polyangia > Polyangiales > DASUME01 > DASUME01. The sequence continues at coordinate 2,229 of CAZYWR010000157.1, read as the reverse complement.
CACGGTCGTGATGGTCGTACCCACGACCGCGCTCGCCAGCTCGCGCGTGCCTTCGACCGCCGCCGTCTCGGGATCGTCGCCCTGTTCGAGGCGGCGGGCGATCGCTTCCACGATCACGATGGCGTCGTCGACGACGAGGCCGATCGAGACCGCCAGGCCGCCGAGCGACATCAGATTCATCGTCTGACGCAGCGCGAGCATGGCGAGAAAGGTGATCACCAGCGTGGTCGGTACCGCGACGGCGGCGACGAAGCCGGCCCGAACATCCTTCAGAAAGGCCCCGAGCACGAGTAAACACAAGCCGATGCCGATCAGGATCGCCTCGCGCACGCTGCCGATCGACGCGGCCACGAGCCGGCCTTGATCGTAGACCGGCTCGATCTGAATGCCGGGCGGAAGTGTCAGACGCAGCTTGTCGACCGTCGCGAGCACGCGCTGCACCACGTCCGGCGTGCTCTCGCCCTCGAGCCGCGCGATCGTCAGCAGCACGCAATCTCCATCTCGCCCGCTCGTCCTGAAGAAGCGGTCCTCAGCGCCCTCTTCGACCTTCGCGATCTGGCCGAGCAAGAGCGGCGCGCCATGGGCGTCCACGGCGATGGGCGCGCTCGCTAGATCCGCTGCGTCGGTGGCCTCGGCCGACGCCATCACGGTGATCAGCGAACGGTCTTGCTCGTAGCGGCCCACAGCGGCGAGCGGGAGCGAGCGGCGCAGCTTCGCCGCGATGTCTTCGAGGCGCAGGTGGGCTGCCGCTGCGCGCTGCGCATCGACGATCACCTCCATCTCGCGTACGTCGCCGCCCAGCACGCCGACGCGACCGACGCCGTGCACGCGAGAGAGCGCAGGGCGCAACGTGAACTCTGCGACCTCGTGCAGCGCGCGCGGATCCTGAGATCCTGACAGATTGAACGAGAGGATCGGAAAGGAAACCGGCGTCAGCCGCTCCACGCGCACCAGCGTTCCTGGTGGCAACGTGGGACGTACGTCCGCGATGCTCGACTCGACGAGCTGCAGCGCGCGCCACATGTCGGCGTCCGCCGAGAAGAGCAGCGCGATCTCGGCTCCGCCGCGGATGGTCCGCGAGCGGACGCGCTCGACCCCGAGCACCGTCATCAGCGCGTCCTCGAGCGGTCGAACCACGTTGGTTTGGAACACTGCCGGAGGAGCGTCGCCCTGACGGATCACCACGCCGATGCGCGGGAAGTCCACCTCCGGGTAGATGCCGCTCGGGAGGTGCTGCGCAGCGATGAGTCCCCCGACCACGAGCGCGAGCGTCGCGAGCAATACCAGCGTCCGTTGGCGGAGCGCCCAGCCCGCGAAGTTCACGGCAGCACCTCGATCGGCGCTTCGTCGGCGAGGCCGAGCACGTCGTCGATCGCCACGCGCACGCCGCTGCGCACGCCGCTCGTCGCCTCGACTTTGCCTTCACGGCGCACGCCGAGCTCCACGGTGCGTACGCGCGCTACGCTGCCATCGCACACGACGAGCTCCGCGCGCTCGCCGCTCGGATTCCTGAGCGCGGCCTCCGGGACGAACACGACGTCCTGACGTTCTCCCACTGCCACGACGGCCTCTCCGAACAGTCCGAAGGGCGGCTGCGAAGGTGTGGGCGCGAACGTGAAGCGCACGGCTCCGACACCCGTCAGGGGATCCACGGCGGGACTGACGGTGCGAGCGGAGAGCGCGAACGTCCTCCCCTTCAGGGATTCGAAGCGGGCGATCGCCGACTGTCCGGGGCGGATCACCATCAAATCGTCGGGCGCTGCGCTGGCCGCGAATTCGAGGTGACGCGGATCTGCGACTTCCATGATGGCCGAGGTCGGAGTGGCGTCGACGAGCTCCCCGGTGTGGTGGAGGACCCGCAGGACGGCGCCTGAGATCGGACTGCGCACGGCCGTGTGCTCGAGGTTGAGGCGCGCGGCATCCAGCGCCGCGCGCGCGAGCTCGGAGGCCGCGGCGTCGTGCTCGGCGGAGGCTTGTGCCGCTTCGAGCTGCTGACGCGCGGAGATGCCGCGCTCGTACAGACGTCGCTCGCGCGCGACCACCGTGGCGTCGTGCTGGAGCTGCGACTGGGCTTGCGCGAGCTGAGCCGTCGCTTGCGCCAGCGCGTCCCGGTACGCGCGCGACTCGACCTCGGCGATGACCTGGCCCGCGGTGACCGCGTTGCCTTCGCGTACCTTCACCGTAGTCAGGCGGCCCAGCACTTGCGCGGCGACCAGCGCATAGGCGTCC
>CAZYWR010000156.1:0-5345 GCA_964651185.1 uncultured Polyangiales bacterium | reverse complement strand
GGCGCAGCTCGGCGCCCTCGCCGGTGCCGAAGGCGAGCGGCAGGGCGCCGAGCAGGGCCGCCGAGGTCGTCATCATGATCGGCCGGAAGCGCAGCAGGCAGGCCTGCCGGATCGCCTCGCGCGGCGGCAGGCCGGCACGCTCCGCCTGCAGGGCGAAATCGATCATCATGATCGCGTTCTTCTTCACGATGCCGATCAGCAGGATGATGCCGATCAGCGCCACGATGTCGAACTCCGCGTGACACACGAGCAGCGCGAGCAGCGCGCCCACGCCGGCCGAAGGCAAGGTCGACAAGATGGTGATCGGGTGGATGTAGCTCTCGTACAGCACGCCGAGCACGATGTAGACCGTCACCAGCGCGGCGAGGATCAAGACCGGCTCGTTCGCGAGCGACTCTTGGAACGCCTGCGCCGTGCCGGCGAAGGCGGCCCGCAACGAAGGCGGCGGGCCGAGCTCGCGCGCGGCGCGTTCGATCGCCTCCGTGGCGGCGCCGAGCGAGACGCCGTCGGCGACGTTGAAGGAGATCGTGACCGAGGGCATCTGCCCCTGATGGTTGAGCGAGAGCGGCGCCTCGGTGCGCCGGAAGTGCGCGAGCGCGCGCAGCGCCACTGGCTCGCCCGTCTGGGAGCGCACGTAGAGCTGCGAAAGCGTCGAAGGATCCTCGCGATACGCGCTCTTCACCTCGAGGATCACGCGGTACTGGTTGAGCTGCGTGAAGATGGTCGACACGATGCGCTGGCCGAAGGCGTCGTAGAGCGTGTCGTCGATGTTCTGCGGCGCCACCCCGAGCCGCGCCGCCGAGTCGCGGTCGATCACCACGCTCAGCGAAAGGCCGTCCGTGTGCTGATCGCTCGCCACGTCGCGCAGCTCCGGCAGCGCGCGCAGCGCCTCGAGCAGGCGCGGCGCGTACGCGCGCAGCTCCGAGGCGTCCGCGTCGTCGAGCGTGTACTGAAACTGCGTTTGCGTGGTGCGGCTCTCGATTTGCAGGTCCTGCACCGGCTGTAGGTACAGCGTGATGCCTTCGATCTCGCGCAGCTTGGGCGTGAGCCGCTGGATCACCTCCTGCACGCTGGCGGAGCGTTGATCGCGCGGCTTGAGCGCGATGTTGAGCCTGCCCGTATTGGGCGTGGGGTTGATGCCGTCCGCGCCGATCGCGGAGGCGACGGTGGCGACCGCGGGGTCTTTGCGGACGACGTCGACCAGCGCGCGCTGGAGCTCCATCATGCGCGTGAAGGAGACGTCCGCCGGCGCCTCGGACGTCCCCAGCATGAGTCCGGTGTCTTGCACCGGAAAGAAGCCCTTCGGGATCACGTACGCCAGCGCCAAGGTGAGCGCCATGGTGGCGAGCGTCACGAGCAAGGTGAACAGCTGGTGATCGAGCACCCAGGCGAGGGTGTACTCGTAGGCGTCGAGCGTGCGCTGAAAGCCGCGCTCGAAGGTGCGGGCGAGCCAGCCCTCGTGCTCCTCTTCCGCGGGGCGCAACAGATACGCGCACATCATCGCGGTCAAGGTCAGCGACAGGATGGCCGAGGCGACCACCGCGATGCTGAGCGTGATCGCGAACTCCCGGAACAGCCGCCCGACGATGCCGCCCATGAAGAGCAGCGGGATGAGCACCGCGACCAGCGACACGGTGAGCGAGACGATGGTGAAGCCGATCTGGCGCGCGCCCTTGAGCGCCGCGGCGAAGGGCGTCTCGCCCGCCTCCACGTAGCGCGTGATGTTCTCGATCATCACGATCGCGTCATCCACCACGAACCCGGTCGAGATGGTGAGCGCCATCAAGGTCAGGTTGTTCAGGCTGTAGTCGCACAGGTACATCACGCCGAAGGTGGCGATCAGCGACAGCGGCACGGCCACGCCGGGGATGATGGTCGCGCGCCAGCTGCGCAAGAACACGTACATCACGCCGACCACCAGCACGATCGTGAGCAGCAACGTGAACTGCACGTCTTCCACCGACGCGCGCACGGTCTCGGTGCGATCGCTGAGCACGCGCACCTGGATCGACTCCGGCAACGTGGCGCGCAGCTGCGGCAGGAGCGCCTTGACGTGATCGGCGGTCTCGATCACGTTGGCTCCCGGTTGGCGCTGCACGTTGAGCAAGATCGCGCGCTGATCGTCGGCCCAGCCCGCGAGCTGCGCGTTCTCCACGCCGTCGACGACGTCGGCGACCTCCGAGAGCCGGATCGCGGCGCCGCCGCGGTAGGCGAGGATGAGCGGGCGGAACGAGGCGGCGTCCGAGAGCTGATCGTTCGTGGCGAGCGTGTAGTTCTGATGCGGACCGTCGAGGTTGCCTTTGGGTTGGTTGACGTTGGCGGCCACCAGCGCCTGACGCACGTCCTCGATGCTGAGTCCGGTCCCGGCCAGCGCCTCCGGGTCGACCTGCACGCGCACGGCGGGCTTCTGACCGCCGCTGATGGTCACCAGCCCGACCCCCGAAACTTGCGAGATCTTCTGCGCCAAGATGGAGTCGGCGTAGTCGTCGACCTGACTGAGCGGCAGGCTCTTGGAGCTCACCGCCAAAGTCAGGATGGGGGCGTCGGCGGGGTTGCTCTTCGCGTAAGTAGGGGGCGCGGGCAACGTACGAGGGAGCAGATTCGAGGCGGCGTTGATGGCGGCCTGAACGTCCTGCTCGGCCGCGTCGATGTCGCGATCGAGCGTGAATTGCAGCGTGATCTGCGAGCTGCCGAAGCTCGAGACCGAGGTCATCTGCTGCAGCGACGGCACTTGACCGAACTGACGTTCGAGCGGCGTGGTGACGGCGGACGCCATGGTCTCCGCGCTCGCGCCCGGCAACATCGTCGAGACCAGGATGGTCGGGTAGTCGACTTCCGGCAGGGCCGCGACGGGGAGCTCGCGGTAACCAGCCAGCCCGGCGAGCAAGAGGCCGATGGTGAGCAGCGAAGTCGCGACCGGACGCCGGATGAACGGCTCCGAGATGCTCACGGCAGCGCCCCCTGCTGCGGCTCCGCCCGGCCGCGCGCGCTCTGCGGGCGCACGCGGGCGCCCGGTCGCAACATGTTCTGACCTTCCACGACGACCTGCTCTCCCAAGGTCAGACCTTTGTGGACGATCGCCTGCTCGACGACCGTCTGCTCGAGCTCGATCGGGCGCGCCTCCACCGTCTGATCAGAGCGCACCACGTAGACGAAGGTGCCGCGCGGGCCGCGCTGCACGGCCGTCGCCGGTACGACCAAAGCGCCCTTGCGCTCGGCCAGGTGCAGGCGCGCCTTGACGAACAGGTTGGGCCAGAGGTGGCGGTCGGGATTGGGAAAGTAAGCCTTGAGCCGGATGGTGGCGGTACTGGCGACGACCTGATTGTCGATCACCCGCAAGAGGCCGCTCGCGAGCTTGTTCGCGCCGCTGCGGTCGTAGGCATCGACCGGGAGATCGACGCCGCGCCCGAGCTGTTCGGCGACCTTGGGCAGGTCGTCCTGCGGCAAGGTGAAGATCACGCCGATCGGGTCGAGCTGGGTGACGATCACGATGCCGGTGGCGTCGCTCGCGCGCACGTAGTTGCCCGGGTCGACCAGCCGGATGCCGGCCACTCCGTCGAGCGGGGAGACGATGCGCGCGTAGTCGAGGTTGAGCTTGGCGCTCTCGATCTGCGCCTGATCGAACTGCACCGAGCCCTCGTATCCTCCGACCAGCGCGACCTGATTCTGCAGGTCTTGCGCGGACACGAAGCGCGGGGCGCTGAGCTTGTTCAGGCGATCGAGGTTCGCGCGTCCGCTCTCGAGGTTGGCGCGATCGCGCGCCAGGTTGGCCTCGGCTTGATGCAGCTGGATCGTGTAAGGGCGGGGATCGATCTGCGCCAAGAGCTCGCCCTTGTGCACGAACTGACCTTCCTTGAAGAACACCTGGTTGAGGCGTCCGTCGACCTGGCTACGCACGGTCACGGTATGGAGCGAGGCGGCGCTGCCCAGGCCCTCCAATGCGATGGGTATATCGCGCTGCTCGACCGCGGCCGTGAGCACGGGGACGACGCGCGCGGAGGCATCGGGCTGCTTCGGCCGCGCCTCGGTCTCGGCGTTGGCGCGCAGGCGCAGGATCAGCGCGGCGACGATCGCGGCGCCGATGAGGAGCGCCAAGGTTGTCTTCGCGGCGGACCGCTTGGCCTGCATGTCTCTTGTCCTCCGAGAGGCACGTTGCGCTGGCGAGAACCTACGCGCTATTTCCGAAGTGAGCGAGGGCCGCCATTGTGGAGATTTGCCTCGCCGGCTTCCGGCGCCGTCGAGCGTAGCGCCGGCCCGGGCACTTGGGTCGTCGGTGCGCGGCCTTCCGCTACGAAATGAGAGTTCTCGATGTTTGAACTCTCCTTAACCTGGGGCCTCGACGGGTCCCGGCGCGAGCGCTCATGCGGGCGCAGGCGATGTCGGCGCGTGCGTGTCCAGGTGCGGACGCGCGGCTGCGCACCGCGGCCGACGTGAAGAGTGCTCGGGGCGCTGCCCGATCTGCCGCGGCGCCGGCGTCCCGTTTTGGCGCCGGCCGTGGAGCACGCGACGGGCCGGGCCGTGTATGATGGCTCGACGTGAACGACGTACCGCCCTCGCGAGCTTCGGTGGACGCCCGCGATCGCGCGGGAGAGCGAGCCCCGGAAGCGCGCGCGCGCGCCGGCGAGCGCGGCCCGGAAGCCCGCGTTCGCGCGGGCACGCAAGGCTCGGAAGGCCCAGCTCACACGGGTCGCCCGAGTGTGAAAGCGCGCGCGGGTGTGCGCGAGCGCCGTAGCCTGGCCGTCCTCTCGCGGTCTGCACCCACGTGGGTTCGGGCCCTGGTCGCGGAGGTCCTCACGGGCCCGCAGTTCGACGTCGTCCACATCGCGCGGATCGCGCGCGTGTACCGCGTGGCGGCGCCGCTGTACGCTGTGATGACGCTGGCCACCGCGGGAGACCACTGGTCGTCCGACCCCGTCATGGCGGCTTTGTGGGGGGCGCAGTCGCTGACGGCGTTCGTCACGTGGATCGGCCTCCTGCTGCGCCCCGAGCGGGCCGATCGCGTGATGCGCATCGGCTTCTCCGTGCTGTTCCTCGGCATGCTCGCCCGCATCCCGCGGGCGTTGATTGCGTTCGGCTTGCAGAGGGTCGACCTGCAGGCCGTGACGGTCGGACTCGTGCTCGTGCTCTTGGTCACGCAGACCCTGTTCGCGCCGCGCGTGGCGCGCCGTGTCAACCTGGTGTGCGCGACGCTCGCGTTCGTGGTGCTGATCGCGAGCTTCGCCTGGGTGGATCGCCCGACCCTGGAGCACGCGTTCGCGGCGTTGCGGGTGATCGCGACGACCGCCGTGCTGGTCGCGCTCCTCAGCTTCGTCAGCGACACCGTGCACCAGTACGCACGTCTGTGG
>CAZYWR010000155.1:0-2347 GCA_964651185.1 uncultured Polyangiales bacterium | reverse complement strand
GGAGGCGCGCGCGGACGCGGAGCAGCGCGCGCTCGCGTACTATCGCGAGCTGCTCGGCGATGCGCTCGAGCCGCTCGAGGCGCCGGGGCGCCGGGCGCCGGCGCGCGCCGAGCGCGAGGACCCGGACGGCGCGGAGCGCGTCGTACACGTGCTGTCCGCGGCGCAGGTCAGCGCCGCGCGCGCGCGCGGCCAGCGCTCCGCGGCCACGCTGCCGATGACGCTGCTCGCCGCCTTCGACGTGCTGCTCTACCGCTACAGCGGCGAGCGCACCGTGACGCTCGGCACGCCGGCCAGCACGCGCAGCGAGCCGGCGCTCGAGCAGCTCGTCGGCCACTTCGTCAACATGCTCGTGCACCGCGTGGCTTTGCGGCCGACGCAGTCGTTCCGCGACGTGCTCGAGCTCGTGCGCCGCACCAGCTTGGCGGTCGCGGCGCACCGCGACGTCCCCTTCGAGCGCATCGCCGCGGCGCTGCGCGGGGCAGACGCGGGCGCAGCGCTGCACATCACCTTCAATCACCAGCGCGGCGAGCCCTTGGAGGCCTTCGACGACTTGCGGGTGAGCGCGCAAGAGCTCGGCAACGTCGGCGCGCCGTTCGATTGGACGTTGGACGCGTGCGAGTCGCGCGGCGAGCTGCGCCTGTCTCTGGTGTACCGGCGCCAGCGCTTCGAGCGCGCGTTCATGGAGCAGGTGCTCTCCGACTACGTCGCGATCCTGACGCAGGTCACGGGCGATCCCGAGCGCACGATCTCGCGGCTCGCGCTGCGCCGCGCGCTGGAGCGCGCCGAGGAGCCGCCGTTCGATCCGGTCAGCCGGCGGTTCGCGCGCTGCGCGGCCGAACGCGGGGCGGCGCTGGCCGTGGTGTGCGACGAGCAGTCGTGCAGCTATCGGGAGCTCGCCGCGTGGGCGCGCGGCATCGCGGAGCGCTTGCGCGCGCTGGGAGTGGGGCCGGAGCAGCGCGTGGGCGTGTGCCTGGGGCGCTCGATCGCGGTCGCGCCGGCCATCCTCGGCGTGCTGGCTTCAGGCGGCGCCTTCGTGCCGCTCGACGCCGGGTATCCGCGCGCGCGGCTCGCGGCGATGATCGAAGACGCGCGCATCGACGTCGCGCTGGTCGATCGCGAAGGTCAGAAGGCGCTCGCGCAGCTCGGCGGGCAGCTGACCTTGATCGATGTTACCGACGCGCTGCTGCGCGCGCAGGCGGCGACCGACGAGAGCTGGCCTGCGCGCGTCTTGCCCGAGCAGCTCGCGTACGTGCTGTTCACCTCCGGCTCGACCGGGCGCGCGAAGGGCGTGGAGATCTCGCAGCGCGCGTTGAGCCTGCACATCGACGATTACCTGCGCGCGTTCGAGGTCACCGCGGACGACGCCGTGCTGCAGTTCTCGACCGTCAGCTTCGACGCGGCGCTGGAGCAGCTCTTGCCCGTGCTGACCGTGGGCGGGCGCGTGGTGATGCGCGGCGCCAAGGTGTGGCCGCTCGAGGAGCTGCACGACGTGCTCGGCCGGCAGCGCGTGTCGCTCGCGTACCTGCCCACCGGCTATTGGCAGGCGTGGACGCACCAGCTCGGCGAACCGACGCCGCCGCGCCACCTGCGACGCGTGACTGTGGGCGGCGAAGCGCTCTCCGGCGACGCGGTGGCGCGCTGGCGCGCGAGCGCCTGGGGCTGCATCCGGCTCGACAACACCTACGGCCCCACCGAGGCGACCATCACGACCTCGGCGCATACGACCAGCGAAGCCGATTGCCACGAGGCGATCGTCCCGATCGGCAAGAGCTTGGGCGGACGCCGCGCCTACGTGCTGGACAGCGACGGCGCGGAGGTGCCGATCGGCGGCGTGGGTGAGCTGTGCATCGGCGGGATCAGCGTCGCGCGGGGCTATCTCGGGCGGCCGGCGGCGACCGCGGCGCGCTTCGTGCCGGATCCGTTCGCGGCCGGCGCGGGCGGCGATCGCGGCGCGCGGCTCTACCGCACCGGCGATCGCTGCCGCCGGCGCGCGGACGGGACGTTCGAATATTTGGGGAGGTTCGACGAACAGATCAAGCTGCGCGGCCATCGCGTCGAGCTGGGCGACGTAGAGAGCGCGCTGCGCGCTTGCCCCGGCGTGCGCGAGGCGGTCGCGGTCACGCGCGGCGAGGGCGAGCACAAGCGCCTGGTCGCGTACGTCACGGGAATCGACGACCGCGCGGCGCTCTTGGCGACGCTGCGCGAGCGCGTGCCCGCGTACCTGGTGCCCAGCGCGATCGTGACGCTCGCTGCGCTGCCGCGCTTGCCCAACGGCAAGCTCGATCGCCGCGCGCTGCCCGAGCCCGCGCGCGAGAGCGCCGGCGGGGCGGCGATCACGCCCGAAGAG
>CAZYWR010000154.1:0-2040 GCA_964651185.1 uncultured Polyangiales bacterium | reverse complement strand
GTCCCGCCTGACGACCGCTGCCAACGCCCTCAAGGGCTGAGCCCGCGCGCCAGGGAGCGCCGCGGATAGGCCTTGAGCGGACTGGCTAGGGGCCTCGCTAGCGCGTTGTGGTGCTCACGAAAAATCACGATCACGCGGAATTGGGCGGGAAAAATAGTCGAACAGCCGGGCTTGAATCTCCCTTAGAGAGCGGCGTCGGAGTCTTCATGCCCATGTCGCCTATGTTTTGTTCGCGCGCGGACTCGCGCGCTGTTTTGCTCGCGCGCGGCCCTGCGCGTTTCGGCTCGACGTTCGCCCGCGCGCTCCGCGCCGTCCGCCTGCCGCTCGCGGGTGCGTTCACGCTGCTCGCGCTCGCGGCCGCGCCGGTGGTCGAGGCCGGCGCGCTCAAGGCCAACGTCTTCCTGACCCAGAACAAGATCCCGCAGAACCTCACCGAGTAGGGCCTGCTCGGGTTCGTACGCTCCCACAAGACCGGCCGCCTGCGCGAGACCAGCGAGGCCAAGCTCGAGGCGCGCAAGTTCATGGCCGAGATGGTCACGCAGTTCAACGCGCCGCCCGGCGACATCGAGTTTCACGTGCTGTTTTACGATATCCACGACGGCGATCGGCGCTTCATCGAGGACATGAGCACGTACATCGACGACAAGAAGCAGAAGGTCTACGTGCAGCGCGTCAAGCTGCCGCGCCCGCGCTTCAAGCCCAACCGGCGCATGGAGCTCGTGGTCACGGTGAAGCGCTCCGAGGTGGGCTCCCTCAAGTTCATCACCGACGGCGAAGAGAAGCGCAACACCGGCGTGGTCGACTTCGGCGCAGACGGCACGTGAGCCTGGATGCGTTGATCGAGCGCGCGCGCACGGGCGCCTTCCCGCCCGTGTGCGTGATCAGCGGCGGCGAGCGCCTGCTCGCGGAGCGCGCGATCGAGGCGCTCAAGCGGGCCGCGCTCGGCGGCGAAGCGGGCGGCTTCAATTGCGACCTGTTCCAGGGCTCGGCGGGGCTCTCCGCGCAGACGGTGATCCAGGCCGCGCGCACGATCCCGATGCTGGCGAAGAGTCGCTTCGTGCTCGTGCGCAACGTCGAGGCGATGGCGAGCGCGGAGCTCGATGCGCTGTGCGTCTACCTGCAGCGGCCGAGCCCCGAGGCGTGCGTCGTGCTGGCGAGCGAAAAGCTCGACGGGCGCAGCAAGCTGGCCAAGGCCGCGCTCGAGCACGGCTGTTGGTACGAAGCGCTGGCCCCCAAGCTGCCCGAGCTCCCGGCCCTCGCGCAGCGCGAGGCGCGCGCGCGCGGCCACGCGCTCAGCTTCGAGGCTGCGAGCGCGCTGGTCGACGCGTTGGGCAGCGATCTGGCCGCGCTCGACGACGCGCTCGAGCGGCTCTCGCTATTCGTCGGGGAAGGCCGCGCGATCGAGCTCGACGCCATCGAGCGCTGCGTCACGCACGCCCGCAGCGACTCGATCTGGGCGCTCGTCGACGCGGTCGGCGCGCGCAACCGGAACGTGGCGCTCAGCGCCGCGGCGTCGCTGCTCGGGCATCAGGAGCCACCGCTGCGCATCCTGGCGCTCGTCGCGCGCCAGCTGCGCATTTTGGCGCGCGTGCGCGGCGCGCTACGCAGCGGGCTCCGCGAGCAGGAGGCCGCGCAGAAGGCGGGCGCACCGCCGTTCAAGGCGCGCGAGCTCGCGCAACTGGCGCGGCGCTTCGACGACGCCCAGCTCGCGCGCGCCTTTCGCACCATCGCCGAAGCCGATCTCGCGCTGAAGGGGAGTCGCGTACCAGGCCCGCGCGTGCTCGAGCGCACCTTGCTCGAGCTCTGCCGCTGAGCACCTCCGGCCGGGTTCGCGCTCCTGCTCGAGCCCGTGCCCGCTCGAGCCCACAGGGCGCCTCCTGGGGCGGGCACGGGCGCCGGGGAGCTGGCTGAAAACTGGACCGGGGATCGGGGGCGCAGGTATCCGAGACGCGGGAGGATACGGCGGATGGTGGACCTCGGCGGAGACGTGCGCGCCCTGCTCGCGCAGGCCCAGCGCGTGGCGCAATAGAGCGGCGCGCA
>CAZYWR010000153.1:0-2221 GCA_964651185.1 uncultured Polyangiales bacterium | reverse complement strand
GTGGTGCTCGACGGCAAGGACACGCCCTTGTCGAAGGGCGAGATCTTGTCCGAGGAGCGCTATCAGGAGCTCGAGGACGAGTACGGCGCGGACGCTTTCACGGCGGCGATGGGCGGCGAGGCGATCCTGACGCTGCTCAAGGACGTGGACGTGCACCAGCTCGCCGAGCAGCTGCGCGCGGAGATGCGCGACGCCTCGAGCGAGGCCAAGCGCAAGAAGCACGCGAAGCGGCTCAAGGTGATCGAGGCCTTCCGCGACTCGGGCAACCGTCCCGAGTGGATGATGCTGACCGTGATCCCGGTGCTGCCGCCGGACTTGCGTCCGCTCGTTCCGCTCGATGGCGGTCGCTTTGCGACGTCAGACCTGAACGACCTCTATCGCCGCGTCATCAACCGCAACAACCGTCTGAAGCGGCTGATCGAGCTGAACGCGCCCGAGATCATCATCCGCAACGAGCGGCGCATGCTGCAGGAAGCGGTGGACGCGCTGTTCGACAACGGCCGCCGCGGCAAGACCATCACCGGCCCCAACAAGCGTCCGCTCAAGAGCTTGAGCGACATGCTGAAGGGTAAGCAGGGGCGCTTCCGTCAGAACCTGCTCGGCAAGCGCGTCGACTACTCCGGCCGTTCGGTGATCGTGGTGGGTCCTTCGCTGCGTCTGCATCAGTGCGGGCTGCCGAAGAAGATGGCGCTCGAGCTGTTCAAGCCGTTCATCTACAACAAGCTCGAAGAGCGCGGCTACGTCACCACGATCAAGAGCGCGAAGAAGCTGGTCGAGAAGGAGAAGCCGGAGGTTTGGGACATCCTCGAAGAGGTGATCACCGAACACCCGGTGCTGCTCAACCGCGCGCCGACCTTGCACCGTCTGGGCATCCAGGCGTTCGAGCCGGTGCTGATCGAGGGCAAGGCGATCCAGCTGCACCCGCTCGTCTGCGCGGCGTTTAACGCGGATTTCGACGGCGACCAGATGGCGGTGCACGTGCCGCTCTCGGTCGAGGCGCAGATGGAGGCGCGCGTGCTCATGATGAGCACGAACAACATCCTCTCGCCCGCGAGCGGACGTCCGATCATCAACCCGACGCAGGATATCGTGCTCGGGCTCTACTACATGACGCGCGAGAAGCCGTTTGGACGCGGCTGCTTCCGCGAAGGCAAAGACGGGCAGCCGGCGCGCGGCGTGTACGGCTCGATCGAGGAGGTGCGGCGCGCGTACGACTCGGGCGAGGCGGAGCTGCACGCGCGCATCAAGGTGCGCGTGAACGATCAGCTCGTGGATACGACGGTCGGCCGCGTGCTGGTGAGCGAGATCCTGCCAGACGGGCTCGAGTTCAACCACGTGAACAAGGTGCTCGACAAGAAGGCGCTCTCGTCGCTGATCGACCAGTGCTACCGGTCGCGCCGCAACAAGGCGACCGTGCTCTTGGCCGACCGGCTGCGCGCGCTCGGCTTCGAGATGAGCACCAAGGCGGGCGTGTCGATCTGCATGGACGACATGGTCATCCCCGCGTCCAAGAAGACCTTGCTCGACGCTGCACAACAAGACGTCGAGACCGTCATCGAGCAGTATCAGGAAGGTCTGATCACCGACGGCGAGCGCTACAACAAGGTGGTCGACATCTGGGCCGACGTGGCCGACAAGGTCGCGAAGGATCTGCTCGAAGGCATCGGGCGCGAGACCGCGCTCGACGCCGAGACGGGCGCGACGCAGGAGACGCCTTCGTTCAACCCCATCTTCATGATGGCCGACTCGGGCGCGCGCGGTTCGAACCAGCAGATCCGTCAGCTGGCCGGCATGCGCGGCCTGATGGCGAAGCCGTCGGGCGAGATCATCGAGACGCCGATCACCGCGAACTTCCGCGAGGGGCTCACGGTGCTGCAGTACTTCATCTCGACGCACGGCGCGCGCAAGGGCTTGGCCGACACCGCGCTCAAGACCGCGAACTCCGGTTACCTGACGCGACGTCTGGTCGACGTGGCGCAGGACGCCGTGGTCACGGAGATCGACTGCGGCACGCTCGACGGCATCTGGGTGCAGGCGCTCGAAGAGGGCGGCGAAGTCGTGCAGCCGCTCGGCGAGCGCATCCTCGGGCGCGTGGTGCTCGAAGAGGTGGTCGACATCTGGGCCGACGTGGCCGACAAGGTCGCGAAGGATCTGCTCGAAGGCATCGGGCGCGAGACCGCGCTCGACGCCGAGACGGGCGCGACGCAGGAGACGCCTTCGT
>CAZYWR010000152.1:0-3810 GCA_964651185.1 uncultured Polyangiales bacterium | reverse complement strand
GCTCCGGCATCGCTGGGTCGTGGTGCTGGCGTCGTTCGCGACCTTGGGTTCGTGCATGCCGCTCGCCAAGCGGGTGCCGAAGAGCTTCTTGCCGCAGGACGATCAGGCGCAGTTCGAGATCAGCCTGCGCGCGCCCGAAGGCACGAGCGCGGAGCAGACGGCGCTGATCGCCGAGCGGGTCGCGCAAGACGCGCGCGCGCTGCACGGCGTGGCGCACACGGTGGTGACCGTCGCGGGCGGCGATCAGGCCACGGAGAACCTGGCCAGCATCTACGTGTCCTTGGTCGATCCGCGCGAACGCGAGGAGTCGCAGCAGGATCTGATGGCCGAGGTGCGCGAAAAGATCCTCGCCCGCTTGCCGCCGGAGCTGCGCACGAGCGTCGCCGAAGTAGCGGCCTTCTCCACCGGCTTTTCCACGGCCGCCGTGCAGTACGTGCTGGCCGGGCCGAGCCTCGAGCGGCTCGAGGAGATGGCGGCGCAGATGGCGCCGAAGATCAAGAAGCACCCAGCCGTCGTCGACTTCGACACCAACTTGATCGTCGGTAAGCCCGAGCTGCGGGTCACGGTCGATCGCGAGCGCGCGGCGGACCTCGGCGTCACGGTCGCCGACATCGCCGATACGCTGCTGACGCAGGTGGGCGGCGTGAAGGCCTCGTCGTTCGCCGAGCAGGGCGAGGAATACGACGTGCGCGTGCGCATGGACGAGCCCTATCGCAACGATTCGGCGGCGCTCCATCTGTTCATGGTGCCGTCGTCGAAGCACGGCACCGTCCCGCTCAGCTCGGTGGTCTCGCTGCACGAGGCCACCGGCCCCTCGCAGGTCAACCGCCTCGGCCGCCAGCGTCAGGTCGCGTTCATGGCGAACGTGGCGTCCGGCCACGGCGACAGCGAGGTGGTGCAGGCGATGCAAGAGGCGTTCGACGCGCTGCACGCGCCGCCGGAATATCGCTTCGGCCCCACCGGACGCTCCAAGACGTCTTCGGAGCTCGCGAGCGGCTTCGTGCTCGCGTTCGGCATGTCGTTCGTCTTCATGTACCTGATCCTGGCGGCCCAGTTCGAGTCGTGGCTCTATCCGCTGATCATCCTCTTGTCTTTGCCGCTCACGGTGCCTTTCGCGCTGCTCTCGCTTTTGCTCTTCCATCAGGGGCTCAACCTGATGTCGGCGCTCGGCGTGTTGGTGCTGTTCGGCGTGGTGAAGAAGAACGCGATCCTGCAAATCGATCACACCAACAACTTGCGCGCTTCGGGCAAGCCGATGGCGGAAGCCATCCTCGAAGCCAACCGCGATCGTTTGCGCCCGATTCTGATGACGACCGTGGCGTTCGTGGCGGGCATGCTGCCGCTCGCCATTTCGCGCGGCATCGGCGCCGGCAACAACCGCAACATCTCGGGCATCGTGATCGGCGGCCAGACCTTCTCGCTCTTGCTGACGTTGCTCGCCATTCCGGTGGCGCACTCACTCTTCGAGCAGGCGCGCGAGTGGGTGGCACGGCGGCGCCGTCAGGGCGCAGTGGACTTGGGCGAGCGCGAGCTCGACGCGCTCCTCCCGGCTGATCCGGCCCTGCACATCGAGCCGACCCCCAGCGAGTGAGGCCGCGCACGCTGCGCGCGTGGGAAATGCGGGCCTGGCCGCGCTAGACCGTCTGCGCGCGGGTACGCACGAGCGAGAGTAGCTCGGTCGCGCGCGCGAGGCCGATCTCGAGCGCGAGCGCGCACAGCCGTCGCTCTTCTTCGCTTTGCGCACGCGCCGAGGCACGCGGTACGCCGCGTACGACCGCGTAGGCCTGCTCGTACAGATCGTGTGTGGGTCCGCGCGCGTGTTCCGGCGTGCTCGCCGGCCCCCCGAGCTCCGCGCCGGATCGTTTGCCGCGCCGTCCGCTCGCGAACGACCCCGCGCTCGCGACCGCGCGCGTCGGGGGGCGCGAGCGGGCAGCTCGCGACTCCGTGCGCGCCTCGTTCGCGCCGGCGGACGCTACCTTCGGTCGCTCCGAGCGCGTCCGCTCCGGGTTTTCGGCGTGGCCGCTGGTGTTTGCGGCGTTGCCCGCTGCGGTGGTCGGCGGTGTCTGACCCGGGCCGAGTTGCGGCTCGAGTCCGGAGAGCGCGAGTTGATCGTTGGCATGGCCGCGACTCGGCGCGAGCGCGAAGTGTACGGAGCGCGCCTCCGAAGCGGCGCGTGGGTTGCGCGGGCGCTTCTGCTTCACCGGGCGCGGTTTGTCGTCCGCCGGAAGCTCGGGCGCTGCGAGCTCGGCCAGCCAGCCGTCGAGCTCTTCGGGCACGGAGAGCCGCTTGACCGCGTCGGGCCAGCCGTAACCTTCGTCCGCCAAGCGAAAGAGCGCGATGAACGCCCGGCGCGGCACGTAGTCGTCGAGCCGCGCGTCCCAGGCGTGCGTGCGCGCGACCAGGATCCCGGCCCAGCGCTCGCGGCGCGCATCCGACATGAAGTGGGAGATGGAAGGAAAGACGACGACGGGACGCGTGCGTTCGAGCTGGGTTTCGAGCTGATCGCGCTCCTCGCCTTCGCGCGCGATGACCGCAATCGGGAGCAAACCGCGTTCGGGTGCGCGGACGACGCGGCGCGGCGGGGGCAGCGCGGGGTCGCGAGGACTGGTCTCTTCGGACATGGGCACAGTAAGTAGCTCGGTCGCGTCCGCATTTCCACCTACGCGCGGCGCTTGCGCGCGCTTAGGCGTGCGGCTTGGGTGATCAGGTACCGCTGCTCAGGAAGACTCGTCGTCCGGCTCGCGGCGGTCTGGTAGTGTGCGATCGCTGCTCGGGCGTCGCCGGCCATCTCGAGCAGGTGGGCGCGCACGGCGGCGAGGCGGTGGTGGCTGGCCACGCGTGCGTCGCACTCGAGCGGGGCGAGCTGCGCCAGGCCCTGCTGTGGGCCGTGCACCATGGCCACGGCCACCGCGCGGTTGAGCGTCACCATGGGGTTGTCGGAGAGGCCCGAAAGTACGTCGTAGAGCGCCAAGATCTGCGGCCAATCGGTCTCCTCGATGCGCGCGGCTTCGTCGTGGACTGCCTGGATCGCCGCTTGTATTTGGTAGGGGCCGATGGCACCGCGCGGCAGCGTGGCGCTCAGGAGCGCGATCCCTTCGGCGATGGCGCGCGCGTCCCACAGGCCGCGATCCTGCTCCTGCAAGGGGATGAGCTCGCCGTCAGGACCGGTGCGGGCGGCGCGCCGGGCGTCGGTCAGGAGCATCAGCGCGAGCAGCCCCGCGGCTTCGCCGTCGTCCGGGAGCGCGCGATGCACGGCCCGCGTGAGCCGGATGGCTTCGCGCGAGAGCTCGACGCGCGCCAGCTCCGGGCCGCTGCTGCTCGCGTAGCCTTCGTTGAAGATGAGATAAAGGACGTGCAGCACGGCGCGCAGGCGCTGGTCGCGCTCCGGCTCGCCGGGCGGTTGGAAGGGCACCCCGGAGGCCTTGATGCTGTGCTTGGCCCGGCTGATGCGTTGGGCCATGGTCGCCTCGGGCACTAGGAAAGCCTTCGCGATCTCGGCGGTGGTCAAGCCGCCCGCCGCGCGCAACGTGAGCGCGATCGAAGAGGTCTGCGTGAGCGCCGGGTGGCAGCACATGAACAGCAGGATGAGTGTGTCGTCGCCCGGTTCGAGCTCGTCCGGCGCGGGGGCGAGCAGCTCGCCGGTCTCGTGCGCGCGCTCCTCGCGGCGGCGGCGCGCGGCGTCGCTGCGATGCTGGTCGGTCATGCGCCGAAAGGCGACTTGGATGAGCCAGGCGCGGGGCTGTTCGGGCAGGCCTTCGCGCGGCCAGTGCTCGGCGGCAGCGAGCAGCGCCTCCTGCACGGCGTCTTCGG
>CAZYWR010000151.1:0-2032 GCA_964651185.1 uncultured Polyangiales bacterium | reverse complement strand
CGGCGATCCACGGCGATTCGTCGGGAAATGCTTTGGGATTGGAGAACAAGCGACATCCGAGCTGGCCGGTCTGATTCTTGAATGTCGCGACATTGACGACGATGTCCGTGCCCGAGGCGGGCTCCGCCAGCGCCGCGCCAGCGAACGCCGCGAAGAGAGTGCAAGGGAGGACGTACCGCGCAAGTGTCATGAGGCACCTCGTAGCCGCAGCCTAGCCAAATAAGGCCCCGAGCTCCAGCGAAGGAAACCGTGCATACCGCCGCGACCCATTGCGCGCTGGCTAGCACGCGCGCGCAAAGAACCGCTCGATGGTGCTGGCCACGTGCTCGCGCTGCTCGGGACGAAGCTCGGGGAAAATCGGGATCGCGAGCACTTCGCGCGCGGCGCGCTCGGCCTCGGGCAGGTCGCCTTCGCGGTAGCCGAGCTCGGCGAAGCAGGGCTGGAGGTGCAGGCAGCGCGGGTAGTAGATCTCGCTCTCGATCTGCGCGGCCGTCAGCGCAGCGCGCAGCTCGTCGCGGCGGGGCGTGCGCAGCACGTATTGGTTGTAGACATGGCCCGGCTCGAGCTGGCGCGGCGTACGCAGCAGCGGGGGCGCGTACGCCGCGAGGCGCTGATCGTAAAAGGCGGCGTGCGCGCGGCGCGCGTCGGCGTAGCCGGCGAGGTGCGGGAGCTTCACGCGCAAGAGCGCGGCCTGCAGCGCGTCGAGCCGGAAGTTCCCGCCGATCAGCAGGTGGTGGTATTTGGGTTTGCCGCCGTGCGCGCGCAGGATCTGGGCACGCTCAGCGAGCTCGGAGTCGCCGGTGACCAGGAGTCCTCCGTCGCCGAAGCCGCCCAGATTCTTGGAAGGGAAGAACGAAAAGCAGCCGAACGCGCCGAACGTGCCCACCGCTTGATCGCGGTAACTCGCCCCGAGCGCTTGGGCGGCGTCCTCGATCAGCGCCAGGCCGCGGCGCTCCGCGATGCCGCGCAGCGCGGCGAGATCCGCGGGCTGCCCGAACAGGTGCACGGGCAAGAGCGCGCGCGTGTGCGCAGAGAGCGCGGCTTCGACGCGCGCCGGATCGAGGTTGAAGGTGGTGGGATCGATGTCCACGAACACCGGACGCGCGCCCACGCGCGCGATCGCGCCGGCCGTGGCGAAAAACGAAAACGGGCTGGTGATCACCTCGTCGCCCGGCCCGAGCCCGAGCGCCATCAGCGCCAGGAGCAGCGCATCGGTCCCGCTCGAGACGCCCATGGCATGGCGGAAGCCGAGCTGGGCGCAGAGCTCTGCCTCGAAGGTCTGGACCTCCGGGCCGAGGATGTAGCGCTCGCTCGCCAGCACGCGCTCGAAGGCGGCCCGCAGCTCTTCGCGCAACGGCGCGTGCTGCGCGCTCAAATCGAGCATCGGCACCGCGCATACAGCCTCGGCCACCGCGGTCGCGTCCTGCGCCACGCAGCGATCGGCCTCGATGCGGTACGCCGCGCCGCACCTCGCGCAATGAGGTGTGCGCGCGTTCGCCAGCTTCTCGCCGCAGCGGCACATCCAGCCCTTGATCCGCGCAGGGGTGCCCATCACGAGCGCGTGCGCGGGTACGTCGCGCGTGACGGTCGCACCGGCGGCCACGAAGGCGTAGGCGCCCACGTCGTGGCCGCACACGATCGTCGCGTTCGCGCCGATCGATGCGCCGCGGCCCACGTGGGTGCGCCTGAACTCGCTCTTGCGATCGACGGACGCGCGCGGGTTCGTGACGTTCGTGAACACGCAGCTCGGGCCGAGGAAGACGTCGTCGTCGATCTCGACGCCTTCGTAGAGCGAGACGTTGTTCTGAACTTTGACGCCTGCGCCCACGCGCACGTTCTTGGCGACGAACACGTTTTGTCCGAGGCTCGTCCCCGGTCCGATCACGGCGCCGGCCGAGACATGGCTGAAGTGCCAGACCTTGGCCCCCGCGCCGAGCTCGGCGCCGTCGTCGACCACCGCGCTCGCATGGCCGAAGCTGCTCAGCATGGTTTCGCTCGCGCGCGCGAGCCTACGCCGGGAGGGCGCGCTTGC
>CAZYWR010000150.1:0-7476 GCA_964651185.1 uncultured Polyangiales bacterium | reverse complement strand
GTTGTCGTCCGTGCCGACGTGGAACTGTACGCCGCCCGTCGGGCACACTGCCGGGTCGGGCGCGAGCGCGCTGGTCGACGTGACCGCATTGAGGCCGGCGCACACGGTGGCTGTGCCGTCCACCTCACCGGCGTCGAGCGTCCCGTTGCCGTCGTCGTCCATGCCCACGTCGATGCGCGTGCCGCCTCGCGGGCACACCGACGGATCCGCGGCCAGCGTGGTGACAGCGGTCAGGCTGCGCGCACCGTTGCAGATCGGCTGGCTCGACGTGACCTCGCCGGAGTCGAGCGTGCCGTTGCCGTTCGCGTCGAGGCCTGCGTCGAAACGCACGCCGCCGGTCGGGCACACCGATGGATCGGGCGTCAGCGTCACCACGCTGACCAGCGAACTATCGCCGTTGCACACCGTGCGCGTGCTCGCGACTTCGCCGGAATCGAGCGTGCCGTCGCCGTCGGCGTCGACGCCGCTCTGCACGCGGATGCCGCCCGCCGGGCACACCGCCGGATCCGGCGCGAGCACGCTGGTCACCACCAAACCGCCGACCCCGTTGCACACGGTCTCGCTCGCCGTCACTTCGCCCGCATCGAGCGTGCCGTTGCCGTCTGCATCCGTGCCGACGTCGATGCGCGAGCCGCCCGTCGGGCAGACCGCAGGATCGGCTGCGACCGGGGTCACGGCGGTCAGGCTCGCCAGCCCGTCGCACAAGTTCTGGGTCGCGCTCACTTCGCTCACGTCGAGCGTGCCGTTGCCGTTCGCATCCGTGCCGATCGAGAACGCGATGCCCCCGTCCGGGCACACGGCCGGATCCGGCGCGAGCGTGGTGCTCGAGGCCAGCGAGCTGAGGCCCGCGCACAGGTTCGCGGTGGTGTCGACCTCGCTGTTCTCGAGCGTGCCGTTGCCGTTGTCGTCGACGCCGAGCTCGACCGTCATGCCTCCGCGCGGGCAGACCGTGGGATCGGGCGCGAGCACGCTGCTGCGCGACAACGTCGGCAGTCCGCTGCACACGTTTTGGCTCGAGACGATTTCGCCCGCATCCAGCGCGCTGTTGCCGTTCAAGTCGATGCCGGACTGGACGAGCGCACCGCCCCCGGGACACGTGGTCGGGTCAGGCGTGAGCGCCGAGACATCGATCAGCGAGCTACGCCCGTTGCACAGCACGTGCGTGGCGTCGATTTCGCCCGACTGAAGCGTGCCGTCGCCGCTGTCGTCGACGCCGAAGTCGAGCTCCACACCGCCGGCCGCGCAGCCGTTCGTGTTGACCGCCACGGCCGTGCTGCTGAACGCGATCGACTTCCCGTCCGTGCCGGAACACGCATAGCTCGTGTTCGTGATCTCCGAGCCCGTGAGCGTGCCGGAGTTGTCCGCGTCCAGACCGACGATGATCTTCACGCCGCCGTTCGTGCACGGCCCCTGCGAACCGGTGAAGTTGCTCGACTCCACGAGCGGACGGTTGTCGAGGTCGTTGCAGATGCCGTCGTGATCGGTGTCTCCGGTCGCGTCGTCCCCAAGGCACACGTCGTTGCAGTCGAGCACGCGGTCGCCGTCGCTATCCACGTCGGGCGCGCCGCATCCGCATACGCCGGGCGCGGTCTTCCCTGCGTCGCTCGGGCACAAGTCATTGCAGTCCGGCGTGCCGTCCGAGTCCGTATCCGTGTCCGCAACGGCGCAGCCGCAGATCCCAGGCGCGGTTTTGGGCGCGTTGTTCGGACACGAGTCGTTGCAGTCCGGCGTGCCGTCTGAGTCCGTATCCGTGTCCGCAACGGCGCAGCCGCAGATCCCGGGCGCAATCTTGGGCGCGTTGGTCGGACATAGATCGAACACGTCGCACGTGCCGTCCATGTCGGTGTCCGTACAGGCGCCGACCGTGATGTTCGTGCTCGCGGTATTCCCGAGCGAGTCCGTCACCTTCACCGTGTCCGTCACGCTGACGGTGTTGCCGGCCGTGCCGGCCGTGTAGGCGCCGCTCGAGGCGTCGACGGATCCACCCGAGTTGTTGGTCGTGAGCGTATACGTGTAGCCCGACCCGCTGCCGCCGCTCGCGCTGAAGGTCGTACTGCCTTGAAACGCGACGCTCGGGCTGGTCGGCGAGATCGATACGCCAGCGGTGACTGTAATCGTGGCCTGCGATGTCGCGTTCAGCGAGTCCGTGACCTTGACGGTGTCCGTAACGCCGCCGGTGTTGCCCGCCGTGTAGGCGCCTGTAGAGGAGTCGATCGTACCGCCCGAGTTGTTGGTCACGAACGCGTACGTAAAGCCGGTCCCGCTGCCGCCGCTCGCGCTGAAGCTCTGACTTTCACGCGGTGCCACCGTCGCAGAGTTGGGCGAGATCGCGAGCGGGTTGCCGACCGTGACAGTGGCGTCGGCGGTGTGCCCCTTGGAGTCGGTGACCCGTACGGTGTCCGCCACGCCGCCGGTGCTGCCTGCAGTATAGGCCCCCGTCGACGAGTCGATGCTGCCGCCGGAGTTGTTCGTCGGGAGACTGAACACGTTGCTGCCCGTTCCGCCTGCTGCGGTAAAGGTGGCCGTGCCCGACATGGTCACCGTGGTACTGGTCGGCGAGATCGTCAGTACGTCCTTCACGGCGATCGTCGCGGTCGCGGTATCGCCCGTCGACGTGTCGGTCACCGTGATCACGTCCGTCGAATTGATCGTCGTACCGGCTGTGTACGCGCCGGTGCTCGCGTTGAGCGTACCGCCGGAACCGTTGCCGCCCGTCGCATAGGCCCAGGTGTACGGACCCGTCCCGCCGGCGGTCGTGAAAGAGATGCTTTCGCCGATGACGATCGTGTCGCTGCTCGGCACAGCGCTGAGCAACGAGAACAGGCCAATACAGCCATCGCTCGTTCCGCTGAGCGCTGTCTGATAGGTGCCCGTGGTCGTCGCCAGGCCCGCGCCGCAAACGCCGGCCGCCGCCACGCGGTTGCTCGAGGCGATCTTGACGGAATAGAACTGGTCGGTCCCCGTGCCTCCGAAAAACGTCGAATACACGAGCGAAGCCCCCGTCGACGAGAACACGGTCAGGAAGGCTTCTGAAGCCGCGAGCGTGGAACGGGTCGCGTTGACCAAAGGGAAATTCGAAGAACTGGATTGCCCGACCACGTAGGCTCGGCCGCTTCCGTCGACAGCCACACCTCTCGCCAAGTCACTGCTGGTACCGCCGAGATAGGTCGAATATACGAGGGCTCCAGCCGAACTAAACTTGGAGAGGAACGCATCGTTCCCTCCCGCGGAAGAGCTCTGATAGGCAGATGCGGTGGGGAAGTTGGTCGAGCTGGTCGCACCCGTAAGGTAAATGTTCTCACTGCTGTCGAGAGCCACGTCGTATTGGCTGAACGCGGAACTGACCTCTGATGAACTGCCGCCGAGGTACGTGGAGAAGAGCAGCGCGTTGCCTGCCGCGTTCAACTTCGTGACGAATGCGTCGTAACCGCCGGCGTTGGCCGCCTGATAGGGCGACTGCGTCGGAAAGTCGGTGGAGGCCGTGACCCCTACGATCACCGCGTTGCCGGACGAGTCTACCGCGACGCTCTCGGCAAACTCGTCGCTAGCTCCTCCAAAGTAAGTCGAGTAGAGTATGGTCGAGCCATCTCCACTAACCTTGGTAACGAACCCGTCGTAGTAGCTTGCGCCGTTTTGACTCGTGTCAAACGCACCTACCGTGGTTGGGAAATCGCTCGACGTTGTGAGTCCCACCGCATACGCATTTCCCAAACTGTCCGTCGCGACTGCACCGCCGTAATCGAACGAAGAGCCACCCAAGTAAGTCGAAAATACCAATGCACCGGCGGACGTGAACTTGAAAAGAAAGGCGTCGTTGCCCCCATTGAACGAGCTATCGAGCGCCGCCTGCGTGGGGAAGTTGTTCGAGGTGGTATACCCCACGCCGAACACGGCGTCAGACCCGTCAACCGCGACGCCGTAGGGAATGTCTGTGCTGCTTCCTCCGATGTAGGTCGAAAAAACCAGGGCCGTTCCAGCGCTATTCAGCACCGCTACATAGCCGTCAGTGCTGCCGTTGGCGGATGTATCGTAGGCGGAGGCCGTCGGGAAGTTCGTAGAATTGGTCTGGCCGACCATCGCGATCTGATCGGTCGACGTGAACGCAATCCTGGTCACGGTATCGGTCACGCCCGAACCGCCGAGATAGGTCGCAAAGACCACGGTCGGATCGATCACCAGCGGGCGCGCGCGATCGTACTCGGCCACTTCGAAGCCGATCCGCGTATCGTCGAGGACGCGAAACGCGCCGTCCACCGGGCGGCGCGCGCCGTCGATATCCTGGTAGATCACCGGCTTGTGCTGCACGAGCGTGCGGTCCGCGACCGCGATCTCGAGCTCACCCGCCTGATTGCGCTCGATCTCGTCCGCCCCCTCGAAGTCGATCGCGATCACGTCGGGCGATGCCCCCGGGTTAACGACGAAGTCGTATTCGAACTTACGCCCGTCACCGTGGTAGACGACGTCGATGCCGGGCAGCACGTTGCGGTAGGTCACGCGCCCGTAGTTCGCGACGTTCGAGCGCCATTTGCTCTTGTCGTTGCCGAGGTAGTAGTTGGTCTTGGTCTCGAGCTCGTCCCCCGCGACGATCTTGGGTCGCGGAGCGGCGTTCGCGATCCGCATCTTCACCGCGCGGACCTCGCTGTTCGCAGGCCGCGCCTCGCGGAGCCCGCGCGGCCTACCAGGCTCTTCCTCCTCATCCTCGTCAGACTGGTCCGCCGCGGACGCGAGGTCCGTCTGCAGATACATGGTCGGCCCGTGATCGCCGAGCGTGAGCGTCAGCCCCTCGGCGCGGGCCAGATAGCGGACCTCGTGATCGAACTGCCCCTCGTTGCGCTCGAAGCGCAGCGGCAAGGCGAGCATCTGCTCGCGCACGCGCTCCTGCGAAGGGGGGGCCTTGGCGGACCCGCCCAGAGGGGCGGCGGCGCGTGAGTCGGCGGAACCGGCGCCGACCTGCGCGCGGTTTGGACGGCTTACAGACGGCGCATCGGGGGAAAGAGACAGGATGCCGACCAGCGCGCCGACCGAAGCGAGCAGAGCGACCACGCCCACGACGGCCCACGCGCGCCGCGCCCTCGACTTCCATCGCGCCTTGGTCGCTCGCTTCGTTGCGCCCGTTCGACCGCCTGTACTCATATCTCGCTCTCCCTGTCCGCTCGTTCGCTCGGCACAAGAGAGGTTGCGCGTCGCACTGACTCGCGACGCGTGCAGCAAGCTCCGACAGGCATTCGTGCAGCCCGTCAGGTTCGCGCAATCCCCCTGTGCGCTCTGTACAATCGCGCTCAGTGCGCCCGCCGCATCGCCCCGCTTCGTCCCGCGATTGCGTTGCGAGGGAGCGGGGAGACGAAAGGCGACTGAGTTCGAATGCCGCCCAAGTGTCGAAGAAGTTGTCGAGCAGCGTCAATCAGCAAAAAACCCGACACTCCCATACTCACGCGGCGCGACGTGACCTATTGGGAACTCGCCACGTCAAACCTACATCCCATGTTCTCGATAGCGCGGACGTCGGCGTCCGCCCACACGCTGCGAGGGGGTATGCTCAACGACGGCGCCTGTTGACCCAATGCAGCTACGGCGATAGCGTAGCGCAGGGTTAATCAGCGCTGTGGATAAGGTGACAAGTCTGACTGCGTCCCGCGTTGGCGGCTGCAGTTCAGTGTCAAAGAGGGAGCTACCCTATCCGATCCGAGGAACGTGAAGCCTCTGGCAGAGAGATGTGCATGACGCGCTCGCTCCGGTAGTCATGACATGTCGGTTCAGGCTCCTGGCGCAGGATCTGCTGACTCGGAGCTGAGGTAAAGCAGAGAAGATGCAACTATCGCCCCCTCCGATCGCGGAGTCTTCCGGCTCTGCAGACACTTGGTTCCGTGCGGACTTCGAGCGCCGAGCGGCGGGACGTTTCACGATTCGCCTCGCGCGCCCCGAAGATGTGGCGTTCTTGCGCCAGCTATTCAGCGAAGTCTACGCGGAGGCGGCACGCCGCGCGGGCAGCGATCTGACTCCCTTGATGCAACCGCCGCTGCTGAATCTTCAGTTTGAAAGCCAGCGCGCGAGCTACGCCGGCGCCTATCCGTCCGCTTGCCACTACATCGTGGCCTGCCGAAGCGAGCGATCCCGCCCGATCGGCCGCATGCTGATCGACTGGAGTGGGGACCGGCCAGTCGTCGGCATCGACCTCGCCGTATTGCCGGACGCGCGCCGCGGGGCCGCGGGTCTGCATTTGCTGCGCAGCTGGGTGACCACCTGCGATCGCTTCGGTCGCTGGGCGCGCCTCCACGTCATGCCCGATAATCCCGCGCGTCTCCTCTATCGAAAGTTGGGCTTCGTCGAAGCGGATGCGTTCGCCTTTCCCCGACCGATGTGCCGCCGTCCGCGCGACATCGATCCCGGATGAGGAAGGTACGCTCGGGCTCCTGGCGCGTGCTCTCGGCCGCGGGCGACCCCGCGCTGTGTCACGCTGCGAGCGGCCCTGGCGGCTGGAGTGAGCTACCTGTATCGGGCGCTCGCGGCCATCCGCGAGACCACGATCCACGATGAGCTCCCTGGCAAGAACGTCCGCGACGTATTCCATGCCGATTCCCCCACCGCAGGGCGTGCGCCCAGCGCGTGGCGCGGCGCCTTGCGAGTGCGCGGACCCGAGGAGAACCCGTGAGTGAGAGCAAACGCGAGCTGCTTTCTTTCGGCGATTGCGAGGTTGCGATCTCCAACCCGCACAAATGCTTGTTCCCGGCCGCAGGCGTGACCAAGCTCGACCTCGTCCGGTACTACGTCGCGGTCGCGGACGGCGCGCTGCGCGGATCGGGCGGGCGCCCGAACGTTCTGGTGCGCTATCCGAACGGCATCGACGGCGAATTCTTTTATCAAAAGCGCGCTCCGAGCGGCCGGCCGGCGTGGCTCGAAGTCGTCAAGCTACGCTTTCCTTCCGGGCGAACCGCCGAGGAAGTGGTGCCGCGAACGCCCGCGGCGTTGGCCTGGATGGCGAACCTCGCCTGCCTCGAGCTCCACCCGCATCCCGTACGCGCCGACGATCTCGACCATCCAGACGAGCTGCGCATTGATCTCGACCCGGTGCCGGGCGTGCCGTGGAGCCAGCTGCGCGAGGTTGCGCGCGTGACGCGCGGCGCGCTCGACGAGGTCGGCGTCAGCGGTTGGCCGAAGACCTCGGGCTCGCGCGGTATCCACATCCTGGTGCGCATCGAGCGCCGCTGGACGTTTCCACAAGTGCGGCGCGCCGCGCTGGCGCTCGCCCGCGAGGTGGAGCGGCGCGCACCCGGCCTGGCAACGAGCAAATGGTGGAAGGAGGAGCGCCAAGGCGTGTTCCTCGACTACAACCAAAACGCGAAAGACCGCACCGTCGCGGGCGCGTATTCGGTTCGACCCACGCCCGATGCGCGCGTCTCCGCGCCCGTCACCTGGGAAGAGCTCGACCAGTGCGAGCCCGAAGAATTCACGCTGCGCACGATGCCCGCGCGCTTCGCA
>CAZYWR010000149.1:0-6871 GCA_964651185.1 uncultured Polyangiales bacterium | reverse complement strand
GATTGCCGGACATGTCATCAACCCCGAAGAAGCTACGTCCTTTGGGTTGGATGCCAACGTCGGTAACAGTGGTGGGAATGCCGCGCTGCAGCTGTATATGCCAGTGCTCCGCCGTCGGGGGGTCGTTGCCCCATGGATAGATTCGCCCATCAGTGCCACGCGCGGCGAACTCCCATTCGGCATCGGTTGGCAAGCGGCCCCCCTGCGCGCGGCAGTAGTTGGCTGCGTCTTGCCAGTTGACAAAATCCATCGGCCAGTTTGGCTTCATTTTGCCCATGTCCAGAACCGTATCATCGTATTCGCATTTCTTCGCTCGCACGCAGCGGGCGAAGGCGCCCATCGTGACCTCGGTGCGGTCGATGCAATAGTTCTTCGTCAACGTTACGCGATGCGCTGGCGAGTGGTCGGAGATAGCGAACGCTGTGTCGCTACCCATCACGAAGGTGCCCGGCGGAATCAACACCGCCCCCTCGGGCACTTCGGCTTCGAGCAGCCCGCTGCACAGAGGATCGCAGCGCCGCCGCTCACGATGAAGCTGAGGATCTTGCCGCCCGCGTGGCGCATTGCCGCAGCAGGCTAGCGGTGGCCAGTCCGAGCTGCAATCGACGCGCAGGGTGATGGGCATTCCGACGCAGACGATTAAGATCCCATGAAATCGACGAACAAATCCCCGGGAGACGTGGTCCAGCATGTGTCGACGGTTGACTCGACCACGATCTCCGATAACCAAAGCGCGTGCTACTCGTGCTTGACCGCTTGTCGCAAACGCTCTGTCGCAGAACGCCCTTCGTGATGGGGCTGCTCGCGTTCGCTCTTGTCGGCCTGGCCGCACCGCACAGTGCGGGCGCGCAGGCCCGCTCGGAATACGAGGCCGCGATCGAACGGGCGGTCGCTGCCTACAACGACGAGGACTATGCGGAAGCCGCGAAGCGGTTTCAGCGCGCCCACGAGCTCTGGCCGAACGCGCGCACCTTGCGCGGGATCGGCATGGCCCGATTCGAGCTCGGCGATCACGCAGGCGCGGCCGAAGCGCTCGAGGCCGCGCTTACGTCCAACGTCGTGCCGCTGGCTGGCGAGCTTCGCAGCGATGCACAACGTCTGCTACGCGAAGCGCTCGCACGTGTCGGGAGACTTCATCTCGAGATCGAGCCGCGCACTGCGCAGGTCACGATGGACGGGGTTCCCAAGCAGACCGCGCCCGAGCGTCCGATCATCGTCGCTCCAGGGTGGGCATTTGCTGGAGATTGAAGCACCCGGCTACGAGCTCCTGCGGAAGTCGATCACGGCTGACGCCGGCCACGATCTCGCCGTGGAGATCGAGCTCACCCCGGTCGGCGAGCCTCAAGAAAGGCACCGTTGGCTTAGGAATCCCTGGGTGTGGGCCGGCGTGAGCGTCCTCGTCGCTGGCATGGTCGTCGGCGGCCTGGCTCTGGCTGGGCGCTTCGACGAGAAGAGCTCCAACGATGGCGGAAACGGTCCCCTCGTCCAGCTGCTGTCGCGGAGCTCGCAGTGAGGCTCGTTGCGTTCTTCGCTCTGCTCGTGTCGCTGAGCTCGGCGTGCAGTGAGGCAGTGAAAGAAACGCGCGCGAGCGTCGAGGTCTACAGCGGTCTGCAAGAGGAGCCCGCAAGTCTGCAAGTGGATATTCGCGACTCGGACGACGACACCATTCACAGCGCCGAGACCTTTCCTGTCGGCTCCCACTCGCGCTCTCAACGATCCGGCGTATTGTTCTCGTTCACCATCGCACCGCATCCTGGCCACGAGGACGCTAGATTCCGGGTGACCGTGACGGGCCTTGACGCGGGCGGTAAGTTTCTCGTCCAAGCGCGAACCATGGAGCGCTTCGTGCGCGGATACGTCGTCAAGATCTCCCTTAAGCTGGAGTCAGAGTGCGTGGGCGTGGAGTGCCCCGACCCGATGACGGCCTGCTCGATCGACCTGCTGGACGAGCAGGGCCACGGTCGCTGCACGCCGACTGGCATCGCAGACCAGCTCGACGCCTCGCAGCAACCCAGCGATGACGGTTCCCAGAAGCCCAGCGGGGCCAATGATGCAGCCAGCGATGCCCGAACGCTCGCATCCACGGATGGCAGCCATGCAGAAGTCCCTCAGCCCGACGCGGCACCCCGGCCCAGCGAGGACGCAGGCAGGAGCGCCGGACCCACCGACAGCGGTGCTCCAAGCGAGGATTCCGGTAGCTCACAACCGACGATCGGCGGCCACGCCCCAGAGCCGGGTCGGCTAGCCGGGATCACCGCAGCTCACAACGCACTGCGCGCGATGGCGCCAGCCAACCCACCCCTTCCGGAGCTTACGTGGTCTCCCGAGATCGCAGCTTACGCACAAGAATGGGCGGACAGCTTGGCCATGACCGCTTGCACCATCCCGCATCACCGGAGCGGGGCCGAGCTACAGCAGAAAGACTACGGTGAGAACCTCGGGGTCATCGGCGCCGTTGGGTCGGGGGACGCCGGAGCAAGCAACCCACAACAAGCCGTGATGGGATGGGCGGCTGAAGCATCGTGCTGGACGTACGGGACCATCCGGGGCACTGAGAATTGCGACAGCTCGTGTTACACCGCCCTGCACAGCGACGGCTGCGGCCACTACACGCAAATTGTCTGGCGGCAGAGCACGCAGCTCGGCTGCGGGGTGGCTACCTGCGCGCAGGGCTCGTTTAAAAACGATATCTGGGTGTGCAATTACAGCCCAGCAGGCAACTGGGTCGACCAAGCGTCCTACTGACGGCGTTGTGCGCTGGCTTTACCGGCAGTGAGCCTCGGCCGCCCGCCAGTGAGGAGCGCCGCGCTGGCGGCGAAGTTGCGAGAATGATGTCAGTTTTCTGCCACGTCTTGCAATCGCGGGCTTAGGCGGCTCAGATGGCCGCTCGTCGCAGCCAACTCGCGATGTGTGAAGGTGGGTGGATTCGGATGGTAGTGAGCCTTCTCTCTTGTGCGCGCAGCGCCTTCTTGGTCGTCGCTTTCGCTTGCCTGGCCTCGTGTGCAGCCGATTCCGGCGACGACGGTCAAGCCGACGACAACGCCACGGACGACGAAGAGGACGCCGGTGCGCGCAAACGTGACAGCGGTGCGCACGACGGCGGGACGCGCGATGGCGGCGCGCCGGATGCTGCGAGCGACGCGCGCGCGCGCGACGCGAGCGGAGCCCCGCACGACAGCGGTCAACAAGCGACACACGGTGGGGACGCGGGCAAGGACGCAGGAAAGGCCGACAGCGGGGCGGAGGATGAGGACGCAGGGTCGGAGCCCGTCATGAGCGGCCCGGATCCTGAACCTGGTCGGCTCGCGGGAATCACTGCGGCCCACAACGCGGTGCGCGCGCAGGCGCCGGCCAATCCGCCGCTCCCCGAGCTCACCTGGTCTCCCGAGATCGCGGCCTATGCACAGGAGTGGGCCGACACCTTGGCGATGACCGCATGCACCAGCCCGCACCACCGCAGCTCCGCAGAGCTGCAGCAAAAGGGTTACGGCGAGAACCTCGCCGTCATGGGCGTGGCCAGCTTCGGCGGCGCCAGCACCGGCAGCACGGCGCAGCAAGCGGTGATGTCGTGGGCCTCGGAGGTGTCCTGCTGGACGTACGGAACCATCCTCGGCACCGAGAAGTGCGACACCTCGTGCTACACCGCCCTGCACAGTGACGGCTGCGGGCACTACACGCAGATCGTCTGGCGCAGGAGCACACAGCTCGGCTGCGGTGTCGCTACGTGCTCGCAGGGCGCGTTCAAGACTGACATCTGGATCTGTAACTACAGCCCTGCCGGCAACTTCGTCGGGCAAGCACCTTACTGATTGCAGCACGCATGGTGTGGCCCACCGACACGCGCAATCTCCCTTGACCGGTGGACTGCGACAAAGGTCTGATCTGGAGAACGGAGGTCAGTTCCTTTGCGCAGCGTCGTCGTTTCTGCTTGCTGGGTATGGGCTACTCTTACCTTGAGCGCGTGTGAAGGGCCGACCCGTCTGATCGACTGGGCGGACGCGGGAAGTGAGGACGACCGCGATGCGGCGGCGCCCGACGAGGGTGACGCCGATCAGCCCGCAGTCGACGCCGAGGCGCGTACTTCCGAAGACGGCGGCTCGCGCGCGGGCGCCGACAGTGGCGCCAGCGCGCAAGGCCACGACGGCAGCACCGGAGCGCAAGGCTACGACGGCAGCACCCACGCGCAAGGCTACGACGGAAGCGCGCCGAGCGATGCTGGAACGGCGGGAGATGACGTCGACGACGACGGCTCGCGACCAAACTCTACGAGCGACGCAAGCTCGCAGCAGGGCGACATCGTGCGCGACGCGGGCACGCAGCCGAACGATGCCGGCACCGGACCGACGGCCGACGCGTCGGGTGGACATCCGTCGCCTGCCGACGCAGGAGTTTCTGCGAGCGCGCCGAGCAAGCTCCCGAGCAAGACCGCGACCTGCCCGGACTTCGTCAGCGGCGACGTCAGCTTCACGCCCGCCGGCGTGGCCACGCGTAAGGTGCGCTTGTGGATCGGCGACCACGGCAGCGGACCGCTCATCTTCTACTGGCACGGCACGAACGGCTCGCCGGCCGAAGCCGAGACCGCACTGCACGACGTCATCTCCTCGATCACGGACGCCGGGGGCGTGCTGGCGGCGCTTTACACAGGTTCGAACGAAGGCCCCTTCCCATGGCTCAACACGACGACAGAAGCCCTGAAGATCGCCGACGAAGTCGTGGCCTGTGCGATCGAAAAGAGGCAGATCGACGCGGGGCGCATCCACGCGATCGGCTTTTCGGCGGGCGGTCTGATGACCTCGAGCATGAGCTTCTTGCGCTCGAACTACATCGCCAGCGTCGTCACCTATTCCGGCGGCACCTCGAGTAAGTCTGCCACCTTCGAGGACGCCTCCAACAAGTTCGCCGCGCTGATCTTCTACGGCGGGAGCGGCGATACGTACATCCTCAACTTCCAGACCACCAGCGCGAACTACAGCGCGATCTTGCGCGCGAACGGCAACTACACGGCGATGTGCAATCACGGCGGCGGCCACGCCATCCCGGTCGATGGGGCCGCGGCGGCTTGGCGCTTCTTCCAAGACCACCGCTACGGCACGAACCCGTCGCCGTACGTCGCGAACGGGTTGCCGGCGAGCTTCCCGAGCTACTGCCAGACGCAGCCGTGAACGCGTCGTGGCGGGTCGCGTTCACGGCGCGCAGCCGCCGACGCCTGCTCCCAAGAGCGCGCAGTCGACGCAGCGCTGGCCCGCCTCGCAATCGCTCCCGAGTGAGACGCTCAGGGCTAGCGACGGCAAATAGCACTCTTCAATGCAGACACCCGCGCTCCCGCGCCGCGACGTGCAGGCAGGAAACTGCGCCGTCGGGTCGGCCACGACGGCGCGCGGCGCGCAGACCGTCCCTTCCGCGCACGTCTGAGCGGGCAAATCAGGACTTCCCGGCGGCAGCAGGTCGCTGGGGACGCACGCACCAGACGGACCCGCCGGCCCCTCGCAGCACGGCGCGAACACGATCGGCGGTTCGCTCGGGCCTGCGCCGCGATCGCAGGCGCCGGTGCTCGCGCCAGTGAGCGGGTCGTAGCACGGTACACAGCGATCGCTGTCCTCGCAGTCGTCTTGGCGCAGCTGATCGCCGCGTGCGGCGACGCCCGCCAGACACGAGGGCAGGCAGCGGCCTTCGGCTCCCGAGCTCGCGACCTGACAGGCGACCGGATCGACACCGATCAGCTCGTTGGGCACACATATGTTCGCGTCGCTGCAGTCGGAGCCGCCCAAAAGCGCGAGCTCCTTCGGGTCGACGAACGCCGCGGGCAAGCAGGTCCCCCGTCCTTCGCAGCACGTCGGAAGCTCGCCCGAACTGCTCGGCAGCTTGGTTTCCAAGCACCCGCTCAGCGCGAGCGCCACGCCGACGAACGCGCCCGCGACTCCCAGTCGCGGCCGCGCGCATCTCCCGTTCGTTGTCTGCTCCATATCAAGCACCTCGCATGCATCAAAAGCCGTAACGAAGTTGGAGAAACGCTGTCGTGTTGTGGCGGTAGTAAGCGCCGAACGAATTCGGCTCTCCGCCGAGAACGAGCGCGCCCGTCTTGAGGGCGAAGCTGCCGAGCTTGGTGACGAGCGCCGGCTGCAGGGTGTAAAAGCGCGGCGCGATGCCGATCAAAGCGCGCACGTCCACGCTGAACCGCGAAAACAACGGCCAACGCAGCACGCCGGCGAGGCCGTAGGAGTCGCGCGCGTAGACCAAGAGCGGCCCCTGAAAGTCGCTCAGGATGCGGACGTACACGCCCTCCACGATCAGCACCTTGTCGACGCTTCCCGTCTGATAGTCGAGCGAGATCACCCCGAGCGCCGCGGGCGCGGCGATGCTCGTCAGATCGGAGCGGTAGAATACACGCCGGGTCTGGTACGCCGCGTCGAGCCTCAGCATGAACGGACCCGCAGGCATCACGGCGTCGAAGCCGGCGTGGTGGCGCCGTACGTACTCGGCGAACACGGGCGTGAGCCCGCGATCGACCGCGCGCAGCACAGGCGCCAAGTCGCCGAAGCCCGCTTTGCGGAAGTCCGTGTGCTGCAGCACCGTCGCGAACGCGGGATTCAGCCACAGATAGGGCGTACCGTCGTAGCCGTACTGATAGTACAGGTTCGCATCGAGCGCGCTGGTGTGGAGCCCCAAGCGCGCGCCGCCCCACAGGCCCTGACCATTCTGATTCGGTAAGCGCGTCTGATAGAGCGCGCTGTTGAGCTCATCCTGAATGGAAGGGCCCGCGGCGCGCGCGAGCAGCGCGAACAACCCGCGATACTCGGCCGGCGCATCGGGCTGGATCGCCGCCCAGTTGCGGCCATAGAGCGAGCTGCGGTCTGGAACGAAGACGGGCGCC
>CAZYWR010000148.1:0-5184 GCA_964651185.1 uncultured Polyangiales bacterium | reverse complement strand
AGCGGGCGCGGCTCATCGGTCGCCCCCTGGTAGATCACGCTGAAGTCCTCGAAGCAGCGCAGCGCCGCCTCCACGTCCTTGCCCGGCGCGAGCTCGAAGGAGTCGAAGCCGCAGCGCAGCAGGTAAAAGAGCTGGTCACCCAGCACCTCGCCGACCGCCCGCAGCTCGCCCTTGTAGCCGAAGCGCTCGCGCAAGAGGCGCGCCTTGCTGTAGCCGCGCCCGTCCGAGAACTTCGGGAAGTTGACGGCGACGATCTCGACCTTGGACAAGTGCGTGATCACGGCCAGCAAGTCGTCTTCGGGATCGACGCGCAGCCCGAGCCGGCCGCTGCGCGCCTCGTAGTCGAAATTATCGCGATCGTAGCGCACGAAGCCCACGATCACGTCGCCGTCTTGCGGCACCGGCTGGTCGTCCGCGATGGCGCGCCACGGGTCGTCGCTGGCGACAGCCTTGTTGTTCCTAATGAGCACCATAGAGCGCCTCCTTGAACGGCTGCATGCCGACGCGCCGATAGCAGTCGAGGAAGCGCTCGTCGGGCGACGTGCGGATCTCGAGGTAGCGCTTCACCACCGTCTCGACCGCGTCGACGATCTGCTCCGGCGGAAACGCCGGCCCCACGATCTTGCCGAGCGAGGCGTCGTTGCCCGGCGCGCCGCCGAGCGCCAGCTGGTAGGCCTCTTCCCCGCGCTTGTTGATGCCGAGGATGCCGATGTGGCCGACGTGATGGTGGCCGCAGGCGTTGATGCAGCCGCTCATCTTGATGTTCAGCTCGCCGATGTCGTGCTGGTAATCGAGGTCGTCGAAGCGCTTCGAGATCTCGAGCGCCTGCGGGATCGAGCGCGCGTTGGCCAGGTCGCAGAAATCGAGCCCCGGGCAGCAGATCACGTCGCTTATCAGGTTCATGTTCGGGCGCGCCAGATCGAGCTTGCGCAGCCGCTCATAGAGCTCCGGCAGCTTTGTGGTCTCGACGTGCGGGAGCAGCAGGTTCTGCGAGTGTGTGACGACGAGCTCGCCGAAGCTGTAGTCATCCGCCAGCTGTGCGATGGCGTCCATCTGCGTGTCGGAGCAGTCGCCGGGCGGCGTGTCCGTGGTCTTGAGCGAGATGTAGACCGCGCTGTACCCGGGCACCTTGTGGAGATCGACGTTATGCTGGGTCCAGCGCCCGAACACGCGATCTTTGCTGAGCCGGAGCTTCTCGAGCAGCGCGTCCGAGTTCTCGAGCTTCTTGTAGGGCGGCGGCGTAAAGAACTTGCTCACCCGATCGAGCTCGGCCTGCGTGAGCCTCAACGCGCTATCTTTGATGTGCGCCCACTCTTCTTCGACCTGACGCGTGAACTCCTCGACGCCGAGTGAGTTCACCAGGATCTTGATGCGCGCCTTGAACTTGTCCTTGCGGTCGCCGTACTGGTTGTAGATTCGCAGAATCGCCTCGAGATAGCTGAGCAGGTCCTCTTTCGGCAGCCACTCGCGCACCACCTTGGCGACCACCGGCGTGCGACCGAGGCCGCCGCCGACCAGCACTTGGCAGCCCACCTCGCCCGCGGCGTTCTTCACGATGCGCACGGCGATGTCGTGCGTGCGAACCGCGGCGCGATCGTGGCCGGGCGTGCCCGTGATGGCGATCTTGAACTTGCGCGGCAGGTACGCGAACTCAGGATGGAACGTCGACCATTGGCGCATGATCTCGGCGATCGGACGCGGGTCCTCGAGCTCGTCGCGCGCGATCCCCGCGAGGTGATCGGAGGTGATGTTGCGGATGCAGTTGCCGCTGGTCTGGATGGCGTGCATCTCGACCTCGGCTAGCTCGCGCAGGATCTTCGGCACGTCCTGGAGCTTCGGCCAGTTGTACTGAATGTTCTGGCGGGTCGTAAAGTGCCCGTAGCCCTTGTCGTAGGTGCGCGCGATGCGGGCGAGCCGGCGCAGCTTCTTCGACGACAAGAGCCCGTACGGCACGGCGATGCGCAGCATGTACGCATGGAGCTGCATGTAGAGCCCGTTCTGCAGGCGCAACGGCTTGAACTGCGACTCGCTGATGTCGCCCGCGATGCGCCGCTCGACCTGACGCGCGAACTGCTCCGCGCGCTCGGCGACGATCTTACGGTCGTATTCGTCGTACTGATACATGGCAAACCCTCATCCTTCGCGCGCGCATCGAGCGAGCGCTGCGATTCGCTGGTCAGTCGGGCCGGCGCACGCGCACGGTGGGCCCAGTGCTGCGGATGCGCTCGCGCGTACTCAACGCGTCGATCTGGCCGTCGCGGAGCTCGACTTTGAACGTGTACGGATCGGCGACCAGGCGCTGCTCGCGCTGGGTGCGCGCGGCGGCCTCGGCCTCGCCTTGCGCGACCGGCAACGGCTCCGCTTCCTGCAGCGCGCGGGTCCAACCGCCGTCCGCCTTGAGGTACACGGGGGCGCCGTCCGCGAGCCAGCGCGCCGTGACCAAGACCCACTCCTCTGGTGCGTTGGATTCGGCCATGCGGGCGAATCTGAGGCGCGGCGAGCGATAAGTCCAAGCGCGAGTTGTTATGCTTGGCATAGCTCTCAGCTATGGCGGTTGGCCAGGAAACACTGAGGTTTTCGCGTTGGATCTGCAAAAGCTGCGCGCATTTTCAGTGATCGCCGCGGAAGGGAACATCACCCGGGCCGCGCGGCGATTGTCGACCAGCCAACCAGCCGTCTCCAAGCAGCTGGCCGAGCTGGAAGAGGCGGTGGGGACCGCACTCTTTCATCGCCTGCCGAGGGGCGTGCGGCTCACCGAGGCGGGAGAGATCTTGCAGCGCCACGCCGCGCGCATCTTTGCGGCCGAGAGCGCGGCCGAGGCGGAGCTCGCGGAGCTGAGCGGACTCACGCGCGGGCGGCTTTCGGTGGGCGCCAGCATCACTATCGGCAATTATCTCATCCCCCACGTATTCAGCGCCTTCCACCGCGAATATCCGCAGGTGAAGCTCGAGCTCGAGATCGCCAACACCTCCGTGATCCAGGCGATGGTGCTCGACGATCGCGTCGACCTCGGTCTCACCGAGGGCTTCGTCGCGCGCGAGCAGCTGGCAGCCGAGGCGATCCACTACGACGAGATGGTGGCGATCGCGGCGCCGGGCCACCCGCTGCTCGCGCAAAAGAGCGTGCGCGCGCGCGAGCTCGCCAACTTTCCCTTCATCAGCCGCGAGCGCGGCTCGGGCACGCGCGACGTGATCGAGGCGGCGCTGCATGAGCTCGGGGTCGATCTCGAACCGGCCATGGCGCTGGGCAGCGCCGAGGCCATCAAGAACGTGATCGCGAGCGGGGCGGGCGTGGCGGTGGTCTCGCGCTTGGCTGTCGAGCGCGAGCTCGCCGCCGGGCAGCTCGTCGCCATTTCCGTGCACGACCTGCGCATCCGCCGGGCGCTGCACCTGGTGCGCCTCGGCGGCAAGCGGGAGAGTCCCGCGGTCGAAGCCTTCATCCGCATGTTGCGCGCGGCCTTGTGAACCTGCACGCTGATCGATACCAGCGTCCTCATCGCGTGGGAACGCAGGGAGCTGCGCTCCGAACATGAGCTGCCTGTCGATGACGAAGTCGCAATCAGCGTCATCACCGTCAGCGAGTTGTGGCACGGCGGCGAGCGCGCCGATACGGCGCTTCGCCGCGCTCGCGTCGATGGTTTGAAGGTCGTCGTCTGGTAGTCCGCTCCGACGCGGGCACGTGGCTTGCTCTCTCCGAGAAGAGAGGAGCGAACGTGGCGATGACGCGCAAGTTGGGCATTCGTTGGACGATCGGTGACGTGAGCGGACGCGGGTTCGAGGCGCTTCGGCTCGCCGTCTGGGGCGCCTACGGCATCTTCGGTGACCGGGCTTCGTACGCGGTGTGCGTGAACAGCCTGCCGCTCGCGGTCGCGCAGGCGCGCACGGGCGCAGTTCCGGAGTCGCTGCGCTGGGTCGACGCGAACGCCGCGTTGCCTAGCTCGCTGCGACCGTACTTCGGCTCGGGTATGGCCCAGGGCACCGCATGGAAGCTCGCCCCGCTGCGCCTTTTCCCGAATCGGCACGAGCTCTCGCTCGACAACGACTGCGTGCTCTGGGCGCTGCCCGATGCGCTCTCGTCGTGGCTCGCCGACGAAGACGAGGCCGTGCTCATGGCAGAAGACGTGCGGGCGTGTTGCGGCAGCTTTGCGAAGTTGTGCGGTGGCGCGCCACGCAACTTGGGCATACGCGGCCTTCCACCGCGCTTCGATCTCGAACGCGCGCTGCTCTCGGTCTTGCGCGAGCACCCGAGCGTGCTCGCGAGCGAGCTCGACGAGCAGGGGTTGCAGGTGGCGGCGCTCTCGCGCGCGCGGCGTGCGCACGTGGTGAGCTTGCGCGACGTCAGCATCTGTTCGCCGTTCCCGCCGCACCTGCCTCATCTCGGGCGCGCGGGCGCGCACTTCTGCGGCATCAACTGCAAGCGGCTCGGCTGGGAAGTCGAAGGTCGTCCCGCGGAGCGCGTCATCGAGGAGCACTGGCGCAAGCACCGTGCGGAGCTCTACGCGCGCATCGCGATCCCGGAGCACGCGCAGCCGTCGGTCCCCGAAGGGCCAGCGGACGTTCGCGCTCGCGCGTCGCCTACTTGTTGACGATCGTGCAGTAGCTCGGGAAGTCGGAGGGCAAGCCGTTGGCGTAAGGCTCGGGGCTTACGCCGAACGGATGATCCTTCATGAACGTCCAGGCGTTCATGCGCAGCTCGGGCGAGGAGGCGACGTGGCCGCCGCCGTGGTTGCAGTCGATGACAAAGCCGCCCTTCCCGACGATGTCGCTGTCCAGGGCCGCGCTAGTCTGCGCGAAGTCGACGATGACCATGTCGGAGCCCATCGCGCCGTGGAGGGTCATGACCGGCGGAATGTGCTTCGGATCGTCGAACATGGTGGGAACGAGCGGCACGATACCCCCTGAGTTCGGCACGGAAGCAGCGATATAGCTGGAGCGGCCGTACTCCATCGCGCCCGACATCAAGCCGCCTGCGCTGTCGCCGGTGGTGTAGATGCGCCGTTTATCTATGTTGAGCTGCTTGACGGCGCAGGCGACGACCAGATCCGTAAACTCGAAGTCGCCCGTGTACCACACGCTCAGGAGCACCGTGACGTCGTCTCCTTTCATGGTCGTCGTGGTGGGGGACACAATCATACCGCCCGAAGAGAGGATCTCGTTGATCATCTGCGGCGGCAGCAAGTAATCC
>CAZYWR010000147.1:0-7000 GCA_964651185.1 uncultured Polyangiales bacterium | reverse complement strand
ATCGCGCGAAAGCCGCCAAAGTAGCCGGTATCGCCCGAGTGATAAATGCGGTGCGTGCCCTCGAGCACGAAGCCGCCCCACAGGCTCTTGTTCAGGTCGAACACGCCGCGCCGGTGCCAGTGTTGCGCGGGCACGAGCGCGACGCGCACGCCGCGCACTTCGACGTATTCCCACCAGTCGAGCTCCACGAGCGGCGTGCACGCGCGCGGCAACGCGCGCCCCAGCCCGCGCGGCACGACGAACAGCGTGCGCCGCCCGTTCACGATCGCGAGCTCGCGCAGCGAAGCCGGGTCGAGGTGATCATGGTGGCCGTGGGTCACGAGCACCGCCGAGATATCGGTGAGCTGTTCGGGTCGCGCGGCCGGCGGCGTGATGCGCGGGACGAGGCCGCCCGCGCGCCCGAAAATGGGATCGACCACGAAGCGCGCGCCATCGAGCTCGAGCAGAAACGAGGCGTGGCCGATCCAAAACAAGCGCGTGGGCGCGTCCGGGTTGGCGTCGAACTCGGCGAGCGCATCCGCGACGATCGGCAGCGGGCGAGGGCGATAGTCGGGCGGGCGCGCTTCGTTGCGCTGCGTCTTCCAGCGCAGCACCGCGCTGAAAGCCGGTAGCGGCGGGTGTGGCCAGGGGTTCTGAAAGCTGCCGCCGTCGCGCGGATTCTCGAAATAGGGCGCGAGCTCGGCGCGCAGATCGTCGGGGATGGCCAGGCGGTTCGTCTGCACCGCACAAGCGTACCCTCGGATCGGCCGTAGCGGCTCGCGCTCCGCGCCGGCAGCGTGTTTCTCACGTCGATCGCGCGACGTTTGCCACCGTTCGCCGCCCAGCGGCTCGCGCTCCGCGCCGGCAACGTGTTGCTCACGTCCCCAGGGCGGCGGCGCGGCGCTGTATCTCCTCGGTCGAGACCTCCTCGATGCGGCTCGCGAAGCGCCAGCGGTGGCCGAACGGGTCTTCGAGCGCTGCGCTGCGGTCGCCGTAGAACTCGTCCGCCACCGGTCGGAGCAGCTTTGCGCCCGCGGCGACGGCGCGCTCGGCCAAGGCGTCGACGTCCTCCACATAGACGTGCACGCTCACGCTGGTGCCGCCCAGCGTCTTCGGCCCCACGAACCCATGGTCGGGAAATTCGTCCGCGAGCATCAGGAGCGCCTGGCCGATGCGGAACTCGGCGTGGCCGATCCTGCCGTCCGGCTGCGCGATGCGCATCGTCTCGAGCGCGCCGAACGCGCGCTGATAAAACGCGAGGGCCTCGGCCGCGCCGCGCACGCTGAGGTAAGGCGTCGCGTGGGCGGCGCCTTCGGGGATCGGGCTCGGTCGTTTCTTTTCGTGCTGGCTCATGGTCGTCCTCCGATGCGATCGAGAGGTGTTCGCGGTTTTGTCGTTCTGTGGCACCGCGCGCCGCCCGGAGCTTGAACATTTTTTACCGCGCGAGAACGCAGAGCACGCGGCCGTGCGCGGCGTCGATCCGCCCATTTCCCCTCGCGGTTGAGCCGGGGCCGGACTCGCGCCATCCTCTGTGGCCGCGCGAAGGATCGCACGCGCGCAAGGAGCCGCCGTGAGCACGACCCCGACAACGCCTCGATCCTCCGCAGCGCTTGGCTCGAGCGCGTCCGCGCCCGCTTCGACGCATTACCGAACCTGTCCCTTGTGCGAGGCCGTATGCGGCCTCGAGATCACGATGCGCGCCGAGTCCGATGCGCGTGCGGTGCGCATCGCGGGCGATCGAGACGACGTGTTCAGCCGCGGCTTCTTGTGTCCGAAAGGCGCGACGCTCTACGACTTGCACCGCGATCCGGACAGGCTTCGCGCCCCGCTCGTGCGCCGCGGCACAGACCTCGAGCAGGCGCGCTGGGAAGAGGTGTCTTGGGAGGACGCATTCGCCGAGGTCGAGCGCCTGCTCGTGCCCGTGATGGAGCGGCACGGGCGCGACGCGGTCGCGTTCTATCTCGGCAACCCGAACAGCCATAACCTCGCCGGTCTCCTATACGTGGGGCCGTTGATCAAGGCGGTCGGCACGCGCAACGTGTTCACGGCCAGCACGGTGGATCAGATGCCGAAGCACGTGTCCTCGGGGCTCATGTTCGGCGATCCGGCCGCCATCCCGATCCCCGACCTCGATCGCACGGATCTGCTGATCCTGCTCGGCGCCAATCCTTGGGAGTCGAATGGCAGCTTGTGCACGGCTCCCGATTTTCCGGGGCGCATCAAGGCGCTCCAGGCGCGCGGCGGCCGCTTCGTCGTGGTCGATCCGCGGCGCACGCGCACGGCGCAGCACGCCGACGAATACCTGCCGATTCGGCCGGGCAGCGACGCGCACTTGCTGCTCGGAATGATCCACGTGCTGTGCGAGGAAGGGTTGGTCAAGCCCGGCCGGCTCGAGCCCTGGCTCGCGGGCGTCGAGCAGGTGCGCGAGCTGGCGCGGCCCTTTCATCCCGAGGCGGTTGCGGACGCGACCGGGGTGCCGGCCGAGACGGTGCGCCGGCTTGCGCGCGAGCTCGCCAAGACGGAGCGCGCGGTCGTCTACGGCCGTATCGGCACGCATACGGTGGAGTTCGGGACGTTGGCGGCGTGGGCCGTCGATGTGCTCAACGCGCTCACGGGTCATCTCGACGCGCTAGGCGGTGCGATGTGGCCGCTGCCCGCGCATGCCCGCGCGCGCGAGGTCGGGCCCGGACGCGGCTTCGCGATCGGCCGCTACAAGAGTCGCGTCAAGGGCTACCCCGAAGTGCGCAGCGAGTTTCCTGTGGCCACCTTGGCCGACGAATTGGAGACGCCCGGACCGGGGCAGGTGCGCGCGCTGATCACGGTGGCTGGTAATCCGGTGTTGTCGACACCCGACAGCGCGCGCCTCGACCGCGCCTTGCGCGGGCTCGATTGCCTGATCAGCATCGATCCGTATCTCAATGAGACCACGCGCCACGCGCACGTGATCCTGCCGCCGCCGTCGGTCTTCGAGAAGAGCCACTACGACCTCGCGTTTTACGGGTTGGCGGTGCGCAACGTGGCGAAGTGGTCGGCGCCCA
The DNA here is from genome assembly GCA_964651185.1 of uncultured Polyangiales bacterium. Classification (GTDB taxonomy): domain Bacteria; phylum Myxococcota_A; class Polyangia; order Polyangiales; family DASUME01; genus DASUME01. The sequence continues at coordinate 3,983 of CAZYWR010000147.1, read as the reverse complement.
TCTTGCCGCGCTCGGGGCCGAGCGAAGCCGACATCCTCGCGAAGATCGCGTTGATCGCGGGCGGGCGCGGCGCGAATGCGGCGCCGAGCGAGGTGCACCGCCTGATCGAACACGGCTCGCTCTCGCGCGCCATCGCCGGCGCGCGCGCGCTCGCGGATCAGACGCCCGAAGGCTTAGCGTCACAGCTCGAGGCCGAAGAGCCGGTCGATCGTTTGGTCGAGGTGATGATCCGGACCGGGGCCTACGGCGATCAGTTCGGCGCGCGTCCGGACGGGCTGACCTTCGCCAAGCTACGCGCGGCCCTGCACGGGATCGATCTCGGGCCGCTCGAGCCACGTTTGCCCGCGCTGCTGGCGACGCCGAGCGGCAAGATCGAGCTCGCTCCGCCGTCCATCGTCGCGGACATGGCGCGGCTCCGGGCCGCGCTCGAGCGCGCGCGGCCCGAACATGAGCTCCTGCTCGTGGGCCGTCGCGAGCTGCGCTCGAATAACTCGTGGATGCACAACCTGGTGCCGCTGGTCAAAGGGCCCGAGCGCTGCACGCTGCATATGCACCCAGAGGACGCGGCGCGTCGCGGCATCGCGCACGGCGCGCAAGCGCGCATCGAGGGCAGAGTCGGCGCGCAGGTCGCGCGCGTGCACGTGACCGAAGACGTGATGCCGGGCGTCGTGTGCTTGCCGCACGGCGGGGGTCACAGTACGCCCGGCGCGCGCCTCGCGGTGGCCGCAGAGCGTCCGGGCGTCAACAGCAACGTACTCACGGACGGCACGCGCCTCGATCCGCTCTCGGGCAACGCGGTGCTCAATGCGATCCCGGTCTCCGTGGTGCCGGCGTGAAGCGATGCTCTTCTCGGCGCGCTGGCCGCGCCGGACGTTCGCAGCTGACAATTGCCGGGTGAGCCACCACACATCGGGCGTCGAGCCGCGTTCGCTGCACCGTTTTGGTACCGAGCGGCAAGGATTTCGGATAGGGTGGGCCGCGATTTGGTGCGGAGAGGTGGGATGGTTGAGGGATCGTGGCTGCGTGGGGCGGCGCTCATCGCGTTGCTGATGTCAGCGAGTTGCGGAAGTGACACGGGTTCGCCTGCGACGCCGACTGATGAAGATGACGATGAGACGAGCGCAAAGGCCCACGACGCGGGCCACGCAGGAGCGCGCGACGCGGGCCGCGATGCCGGCCGCGACGCGAGCAACGCGCGCCGAGATAGCGGCAGCGCGGACGACGACGGCACGGGCGATGACACCGGCGACGACACCGCCCAGAGCGACGATCCCTCGACGACGGACACGAGCGCGGGTGGCGATGACACAGAGCCGCCGCCCGACGACAACGCCGATCAAGACACGTTCTTGCGCATCGACAAGTTCAACCTCAAAGCGCCGAGCATGGTCGTGCGCCTGCTCGGGCTCGAGACCTCGATCGCCAGCGATCTGCAGAGTGCGCTCGACAGCGCGCTCAGCTCCGACAGCGATCCGGCGGACGGCAACGCGGATCTGAGTATGTTGGTCCGCTTCCTCAGCACCCACGATCCGGCGCACGAGCCTGGCATGGCTACGTTCGGCGGCGCCCTCTGTCCGTTCCCGATCGATCCGGCGATGGCATGTCACGCCGATCCGAGCTCGCCGTTTCACTACCCGGCCGTGAGCTACCAGAATTCGCAAGACTGCGAGCTCACGGGCACGAGCACGGTCGTGTCGGGCGCGTGTTTCTCCAGCGAGCCGACGCGCATGACCTTGACCTTACCGCTGTTCGGCGACATTCAGCTCGACGACGCGCAGATGGTCGGCGGTTGGGGCGACGGCGATCCGGCGGAGGTCAGCGAGGGCTGGCTGCGCGGATTCGTGTCCGAAGCCACGGCCATGAAGACCACCTTGCAAGGTCAGGTGCCGCCCGAGCTCAGCCTGGTCGGGATTCAGAGCGGAACGCCGCTGACCAACTTCTTGCCGAGCGGACAGCGTGAGATGGGCTCGAGCGGCCAGGGTTGGTGGTTTCTCGTGGAGTTTGCGGCCAAGCCCGCCGCGTACACGGCCGATCAGTAAGGCGCGCTCAGGTCCGCGCCGGGGGTTTCGAACAGCGATGGACAACGCGCTAGAGCCCAGGGGCGTACACGAGAGCGCGGCCGCGCGGCGAGACGCTCCCGACGAGGCGCTCGAAGAGGTGCCGTGCCCGCTGTGCGGGGCCGATGATCCGGAGCTCGTGCTGTACGCGCGCGACCGGCTGTTCGCGCGTCCGGGCCGCTATCGCATCGTGCAGTGCCGCGCGTGCAAGCTGCGCTACCTGTCGCCGCGGCCGACCTTGGCGGGGCTCGGTCTGCACTATCCGAACGAGTACTTCATTTATCGCACGCCGGATGAGGTCCCGCTGCTCGCGCGGCCCATGATGAGCGCGCTGACCGCGCTACGCTGGCGTTCGTACATCGAGCGACTCGAGCGCGTACGCGGCCGCTTTACGCCGGAGAGCCAGGTGCTCGACGTCGGTTGCGGGCTCAACGACTGCCTGCGCACGCTCCACGCGCTGCGCGGCACAGAGGGCGTGGGGGTCGACTTCAAGCCGGAGATCGTCGCCTACGTGCGCTCGCAGTGCGCGCTCCGCGTGGTCGAAGGCACGCTGCAAGACGCGCACTTTCCCGACGGCGCGTTCGAGCAGGTGATGATGAACGAGTACTTGGAGCACGAGCCGAACCCGCGCGCGCTCCTCGCCGAGGCCCGACGTGTGACCAAAAAGGGTGGACATCTCGCCGTGGAGGTGCCCTTTATCGAAGGCCTCCCGGCCAAGCTGTTTGGCCCGTATTGGTCGCAGGTCGATGCGCCCAGACATCTCTTGCACTTCACGCGCGCGACTTTGGAGGAGCTCTTGAGTCGCAGCGGCTTCCGCTTGATTCATACCGAGACTTTTCAGGTGCCGATGCTGGTGGGCATGAGCGTGGTGCAGGCGCTCGGGCACCGGCGCGTGGGCCGTATGGGCCTGCTCGAACGGGTGATGATCTCGGCCGCGAGCTTACCGTTCTTTTTGCTCTATCCTTGGCTCGACGAGTTCATCTTTGCGGTGGCAGAAGCGCAGTGAGCCGCGCCCGCTTATCTTAAGACCCATGAAGACGAAAGTGACCGAGCTGCTCGGCATCCGCTATCCGATCATTCAGGGCGGCATGCAGTGGGTGGGGACCGCAGAGCTCGCTTCTGCGGTGTCGAACGCGGGTGGCCTCGGCATTCTGACGGCGCTCACGCAGCCGACGCCGGAGGCGCTGGTCGCCGAGATCGCGCGCTGCCGCACGATGACCGATCGGCCTTTCGGCGTGAACCTGACGATCCTGCCGGCGATCACGCCGCCGCCCTACGAACGCTACCTCGACGCGATTCTCGAGAGCGGCGTGAAGATCCTCGAGACGGCCGGCAACAACCCGAAGGACTTCGTCTCCAAGGTGAAGGCGCGCGGCGTCACGATCGTGCACAAGTGCACGTCGGTGCGCCACGCGCTCTCGGCCGAACGCCACGGCGTCGACATCGTGAGCATCGACGGCTTCGAGTGCGCGGGCCATCCGGGTGAGGACGACATTCCGGGGCTCGTGCTGATTCCGGCGGCCGTGCGTGCGCTCAAGATCCCCGTGGTGGCGTCGGGCGGGATCGGAACCGGCAGCGGTATGGCCGCGGCGCTCGCGCTCGGCGCGCAGGGGATCAACATGGGCACGCGCTTTCTGTGCACGCAGGAGGCGCCCGTGCATCCCGAAATCAAGCGCGCGCTGGTCGCGGCCGACGAGCGCGCCACGAAGCTCATCTTCCGCACGCTTCACAACACGGCGCGCGTGTTCAAGAACGCGATCTCCGAGCGAGTGGTCGAGGCCGAGCGGCGCGGCGCGACCTTCGAGCAGGTGCGGAAGCTGGTGGCCGGCGCACGCGGCCGCGAGGCCTTGCGGCAGGGCCTGGTCGATGGGGGTGTGATCTCGGCGGGCATGGTGATCGGTTTGATCGAAGACGTGCCGAGCTGCC
>CAZYWR010000146.1:0-1739 GCA_964651185.1 uncultured Polyangiales bacterium | reverse complement strand
TTCCCGCCTAATGATCACTGAGAGATTTCAACTGATCACTATGTGATCTCTTGAGCGAATTCAAGCGGGCGCTCGCCGCAAGGACCGCGGCGCCCGGAAAAGGTGGAGCTGACCGTATGACCGCGATCGAAGTGACGGCGCTGCGCGCGGACGAGCTCGAACTCGAGCTCGCCTGCGGTCCGGGCTTCTACGTGCGTGCGCTGGCGCGCGATTTGGCCGAGCGGCTCGGCACGCTCGGGCACCTGAGCGCGCTCCGGCGCACGGAAAGCGGCGGCTACGGTCTGGAGCGGGCGGTGTCCTTCGAGCAGCTCCGCGCGGCGCGCGACGACGCTGCGGCACGCGCGGCGCTGCGCGGGAACGTGATCGGCTTGAGCGAGGCGTGCCGCGCGCTTCCACACCTCGTGCTCGACCCCGGCGACGTAGAGCACGCACGTCACGGCCGCGCCATCGCGCGTCCCGAATCACAGGAGACGAGCGCGGAGCTTCAGCTCGCCCTCGATGGTACGGGAGCGCCGGTCGCTCTGCTCGCACCCGCCGGCGAGAAGCTGCGCGTAGTGCGCGGCTTTCGTCTGCTCTAGATGGCTACGAGGTCGATCCCGCCACGGGCGCGCGGCTGCATGCGCGTAGTGCGCGGCTTTCGTCTGCTCTAGACGGGGAGTTCCCTGTGCGGGGACTCGGTCGAACGTATCGTCCATCGTCGGCGTCCCCCGGCGCGGGAAACGCTACCCCGTCACCGAGGGGGCGAGCCGTCGATCGATTTCGCCGCTTCGAGGGAGGCGCTCGCCGGAGGCCGCGCATGCGGCACGATCAGCGCGTGATCGACCGAGAGCTGCGCCCCGCGCTCGCCCGCCCGCAGCGCGAGCGCGAGCTCCTCACGGGCCAGCAAGCCGCGCGGGATCTCCCAGCGCTGCTCGCGGAACTCCCCGTCGGCTGAGCATCCCTCGAGCACGCTGCCTGCCAGGTTGAGCTCACAGCTGACGGGCTCGGGCCGATCTGCGCGCCGCAGACGCAGAACCAGCTGCGCGCCCTCCGTCCAATCAGTGCGCGTCGCGGGGAGGGGCAGCGCGAGGGTCGCCTGGTCTGCTCGGCTTTCGCCGTCGAAAACGCGGGTCGTGCAATACGTACGCTGCGCGTAATCCCAATCGTGAATGAGCGGTCCCGCCGTACACGCCGCAAAGCCGGCGAGTCCGCGCGCGTCCGGTGCGACGTCGAGCCCTCCGAGGGCGCCCCGTTCCGGCGCGTCGAGCCGCACCAAGGATTCGCCGGTGTTCTTGAGCGCCGGCTCGCGGTCGAGTAGCTCAACCAGGATCGGCACCGCGCGCTCGTCGCCGAGCAGCCCGAGCCCGCGCACGACTTCGTCGCGAATGTTCGTGCGCGTCTCCCACGCGAGCATGCCCGCGAGCGCGTCGAACGCGCGTCGATCGCCGATCTGCCCGAGCGCGGGCGCGAGCAAATAGCGCAAGCCGAACTCGGGTAGCAGGCTCATGAGGGGCTCGACCGCGGCCGGATCGCGTAGCCTTCCGAGCCAGCGCACCGCCTCTTCGCGTTCGTACTGCGTCGGCGCGACCCATAGCGCGTCGATCAACGCGGGCACGGCGGCGCGGTCGCGCAACCGTCCGAGCGACACCGCCGCGCGCGCGCGCAGATACGGATCCTCGGCGTGCATGAGGCGGTGTAGCGCCGGCCGCGCGCGCTCGTCGAACATGCGACCGAGGGCGATGGCCGCCTCCGCGGCCACT
>CAZYWR010000145.1:0-6301 GCA_964651185.1 uncultured Polyangiales bacterium | reverse complement strand
CAGCCGCGCCCGAAGCGCGGGTCGAAAGGCGCCAGATGCGCCTCCTCAGCGTTCGTGGGCGGCGCTGCATCGCCCTCGTCTTCGCGGGCCTCCGGATCCGGAGTGAGCTGGTCGAAGGGCACGAGCCGGAGCTCGTGCTCGGGACACGTGCTGCTGTCCTCGAAACATTCGCGACAAAATGGACAGAAGAGGACCTGGTGCGCGGCCATGGATCGCTGATATTGTGCGCCCTGTTTTTCGGCCTGTTCAGTGGCAGGCCACCGGGCGCACGCGAGAGGTGGCGTGAGCAAGGCTAGGTAGCATGGATGCGTACGAGACGGGCGTTCCGCGTCGCTGGCGCGCGAGCGCCACGCCGAAGCGCGCGAGCGAAATGATGATCATCCGCGGCATCACCAAGCAAGACTTCGATTATATCGTAGCGGTGTTCGACCAGTGGTGGGGCGGCCCCTCGAGCGAACGAGCGAGCCCGTTCTTTTTCCACGAGCTCGGTCAGTACGCGCTGATCGCCGAAGAAGACGGCGCGGTGATCGGGTTTCTGCTCGGTCTGGTCCCAGCCGGCGGCAGCACCGGCTACGTCCACCTCGTGGGCATCGACCCCAACCACCGCCGCCACGGGGTGGGCAAGCGTCTGTACCAGCATTTCTGCGACAGCTGCAGCCAGCAAGGCCTGAAAAGCCTGAAGGCCATCGGCATGGTCGGCCACGAGGCTTCCATGCGCTTCCATAGCGCGCTCGGCTTCGACGTGAAGGAAGTGGCCGATTACGCGGGGCCCGGTCGCGCGCGCGTAGTCTTCATGAAGAAGCTCTGACCCGAGCGCGGCGGTGCGCAGCAAAACGGAGCGGTCGCCGAGGCGATGAAACAGACTGAACGCGGACGGGCGATCCCGCGAATGTGACAGCTCAGCGCCACGCGGTTTGTCGGCGGAAACCCCGCGTTCGCTGCGACGCGGGGTGGACCCGCAGCGGACGACTACCCCCTCCCACCGCCAGAACGCGGGCAGCGCGCTGGCGTCGAGCGCGCAAAGCTCGGGACGGACACTGGAACCGGCAGAAACGGGACGTTATGCTCAGGCAGCTGCGATCGTTGGGGTCGCGGCGCACGCAGGTTGCCAGGACTGGGAGCATCGATGAGCTATTCTGGAGCGCTGATTGCGCGGAGCGCCCGCGAGGAGCTGGGCAAGGCGCTCGCAACGTTGCAGGAAGACCCGCGCACCCCTCCCGACGTCATGGGCGTAGCGCAGAACATCGCACAGGCGGTGGGGGCGCTCTTCGACGCAGAGTCAGCCAAAGACGACCGGAGCGGTAAGAACTGCGTCCGAAGCGCGCTCGGCTCGCTCAGCCAGACGATGGCGCTGCTGCAAGATCTCAAGAGCGGTCATCGCGGCGTCGTGGCCGCAACGGCGACCATCGCGAGCGCCATGAGCAAGCTCCATCCGCTGACCGCGGTGCCCAGCATCGCGCCGCCGCGCATTCCCTCCGTGCCGCCGGGTGGCGCACCGGTGGCGCTCGGACGGCGCGCCGAGATCGAGGCGAACGTCGGCGCCAGCTCGGAAACCAACTTCTACGTCGGGTTTTCGGGGGAGATCGCGGAAGGTGGCGTGTTCGTCGCGACGTACAACACGCTCGACGTCGGCAGTCTGGTTTCCGTGACCGTGACGTTGCCGGGCGGGTATGAGTTCAGGGTCCCCGGGTACGTGCACTTCGTGCGCGATCCGATGGACATGAGCGACGACTCTGAGCCCGGCATGGGCGTGCGCTTCGAGCAACTGCAGGGCGAACACCGCGAGCTCATCTTGCGCTTCATCCGCAAGCGCGCGCCGATGTTCTTCGACGACTGAAGCAGGTCAGCGCACGATCACGCTGGTCGCCTCGAGCGCGAGCGGACCGAGCGCGCGCATGCCTTCGCTCTGATAGTGATCGCGCCGGCTCGGGTGCAGGTCGCTCGCGCGCAGCTCGCCTTCGACCACAGCCAAATGGCCGACTGCATCAGGCGGAATGAAGAACGCGTGGCCGGCCATGGGCACGCGCAGTCCTTCGCCGCCGGCGAGCGCTTGGAGCTCGAGCCAGCAGCCGGCCCGTTCGCATACGCGCGCCACCTTGCCCTCGCACTTCACCGCTTTGCCCAGGTGCGGCGCCGGCGCGGCGAGCAGCGCATCGACCGGCAGCGGCGCGCCCGCGAGCCGCGGCGGCGCGCCGAAATGGCGTTCGGCGGAGGCGTCTGCCCGCGCTACCAGCGCAGCTTGCCCCTGCGACTCGCCAGGCATCGCGTTCGCGTGGCTCGCGGCGTCCGCGCGCGGTGCGGCGGCGCCTGGCGCCTGCCGAGGCGCGGGTGCTCGAGTCTCGCAGGCGAGGAGCAGCACGCAGGCGAGGCACGATCGCATTCGCATCACGTGATCACTCCGAGCAGCTTCGCCATGGACGCTTCGTCGGCGGGCGTGAACTCGAACTTGTCGAATTCATCGGAGCGTACCCAGCGCACGTCGTGAACGGCGCGCGCCGACAGCTTGTCCGATGCGAGCCGGCATTCGTACAGGTAGAGCTCGACCGTGTAGTGGTCGTAGGGATGGCTGACGTAGGAGATCAGCTGTCCGACGTGGATGTCGGCCTCGAGCCGTTCGCGCAGCTCGCGCCGTAGCGCCGCCTGATCGCTCTCGCCCGCCTCGACGCGCCCGCCCGGAAACTCCCACAACAAAGGCAGCACCGCGCCCGCCCGCCGCTGGGTGATCAAATAGCGTCCCTCGCGCGCCACCATGGCTGCCACGACACGAATGGTCGGCGGTTGAGAGGACACTGCGCAAGCGGCATAACGCGACTCCTTATCCATGTCGAGCCAGGCCCCCACGATCGCCTTCTTCGGATTGCCTCTCGCCGCGCTCGCGCTCGCGCGCGCGGGCTTCACGCCCGCGCTGATCGGGCTGGGGCACACGGACGCGCCCGGCACGCGACGGCTCGTGCGTACGCTCGGCGACCGTGTTCCGATTCTCGTCCAGCCCGAGCTGCGAGACGAGCGCGTCGTGCGCACCATCGCGGACGTGCGTCCGGACGCGCTCTTGAGCTGGTTCTATCCGCGCCGCATCCCCGAACAGGTGCTCCGACTCGCGCCGCGCGGCGCGTTCGGCGTCCATCCTTCGCTCTTGCCGCGCTGGCGTGGGCCCGATCCTTACTTCTGGACCTTGTTCGCGGGCGAGCGCGAAACCGGCGTCACGCTGCATCGACTCGAGGCCGCGTACGATACCGGCGCCATCGTCGCACAGGTCCCCGTAGCGATCCCGCCGAGCGACGACGCCTGGCGCTTGGCCAAGCGGCTCGACCGGCCCGGACTCGCGCTGCTCCTCACATGCGCAGCGCGCCTGCGCGCCGGCGAGGCCCTGATCGGCCGGCCGCAAGACGAAGCGCTCGCGACCCACGCACCGCTGCCGGACGAGGAGCTCTTGCGGATCGACTGGCGGCGCCCCGCCGACGAGGTCGTCCGGCTCGTACGCGCTGCCTCCCCGTATCCGGGTGCAAGCGCGCTGCTCGGCGAAGAGCTCGTCGAGGTGCTCGGCGCAGAAGCCTACGGAGCGCCCTTGCCGCGCGCGCTCGCCCCGGCCGAGGCGGTGTGGACGCCGCGCGGACTGGTGATCCAGACGGGCGACGGCGGCGTGCGGGTGACCCGAGTTCGCCGCGAACACGGCGACGTAGCGCGCGAGGATCACTTGCGCGCGCTCTTTCCCGGCGGACTCGCGCGCGTGGGGTTCGGAGCCTGAACTTCGTCCCCAAACAGCAGGTGCGCACAACACGAGACGACCGCACTCGCGCGCACACGCAACACGCGCCGGCACCGCGCGGGATCCGGGACGACGCGCGCGTTTCTGGTACAACCGAGTGGGTGAGCGCCCTGCAGCCCGTGCTCCTGCGTCCAGACAATTTCACGCCGCCCACGCGTACCCCCTGGGGCGGCACTCGCCTGTCGCGCGACTACAAGCGGGCCTGGCTCCCTCCCGAGCGCGAAGAGCTGATCGGCGAGTCGTGGGAAGTGTCTGTAGAGCCTGACTTCCCTGCCCGTCTCGAGGACGGGCGCTTGCTCAGCGACTACATCGCCCTGGACCCGTTGGCTGCGATCGGCGACGAAGCGCGGCGCGCGCACGCGAGCACCGCGCTGCTGGTCAAGTTCATCGATGCGCGCGAGTCGCTGAGCGTGCAGATCCACCCGCACGACGAGTACGACGGGCTCGGCGCGGGCGAGTGCGGCAAGCCCGAGAGCTGGTACGTGCTGGAGCGCGACCCTGGCGCCGGCCTCTACCTCGGCTTTCGTCCCGGCACGAGCGAAGGCGACGTACGTTCCGCGCTGCTCGAGGGGCGCTCGCTCGAGCCGCTCTTGCGCTTCGTCCCGGTGGAGCCCGGCGATTTCTTTTTGATCGAGGCGGGTACGCCGCACGCGATCGGCGGTGGGCTCACCTTGGTCGAGCCGCAACACGTGCTGCCCGGCCGGCGCGGCGTGACCTATCGCTACTGGGATTGGGATCGCCGCTACGACGCGCGCGGGCGGCCTGACGCCCAGGGCGCGGCGCGCGCGCTGCACCTCGAACATGCGCTGCGCGTCACCGCCTGGCGCCAAGTGCAGGACGAGAGCTTCATCGACGGCATCCGTGTGCGCGCGGGGAGCCCCGAGCTCGAGGCGCCGGCCCGTTACGTGCCGCTCGCGGGTGCGCCGGGGCTCGACAGCCGTTGGCTGCGCGTGGCACGCATCGCGGGTAGCGGCACCTTGCGCTTGCCCGCGATCGATCGCCTGCATGCGTTGACCGTGGTGGCCGGGGAAGTGCGCGTAGGCGACCTCGCGGTCGGGCGTGGCCGCTCCGCTGTGGTGCCGGCCTGCTTGGCCGGTTGTGCGCTCGCGCTCGAGGGTGCGCACGCGCTCGTGTGCGCCGTCGCCTGAGCGCCTCCGCCGTTCAGAAAACGTGTCTTGACGGCTCGGGGGCCGCTTGCCACATAGGCTCCCGCCGCGGTGGCCGCGCGCGGCGGCCACGAATGTTCGCGACCTATGGCCGTTCGAGAAGGAGAGCTCCTGGGCATGTCTTCCTTGCACCTCGACCATCCCGCGTCCGCAGCGACGCCGCGGCTCTCGATCGTCATTCCCATCTACAATGAAGAGGCCATCCTCGAAGCTGCGGTCAAAGACTTGCTCGACCGCTTGGAGCGCTTCGGACAGCCCGTCGAGCTCATCTTGGCGGAGAACGGCTCGAAAGATCGCACGGTCGCGTTGGCCCAGGAGCTGGCCTCGCGCTTTTCCGAGGTGCACACCTTCAGCCTGGGCGAGCCGAACTACGGCAAGGCGCTCAAGCGCGGCATTCTCATGGCGCGCGGGGAGATCGTGATCTGCGACGAGATCGATCTCTGTGACACCGATTTCTACAAGCGCGCCTTGGCGCTGCTCGATGCCTACGAGGCCGATTTGGTGGTGGGCAGCAAAGTGCTCGACGCCTCGAGCGACGAACGGCCGTTCTTGCGCCACTTCGCCACGTTGGTGATCAACGGCATGCTGCGGGTCACGCTCGGCTTCAAGGGCACCGATACACACGGCTTGAAGGCGTTCCGGCGCGCTTCGCTCGTGCCCGTGGTGGAACAGTGCATCGTCGACAAGGATCTGTTCGCCAGCGAGCTGGTGATCCGCGCCGAGCGCTCGAACAGCGTACGCATCCGCGAGATCCCGGTGCGCGTGCTGGAGAAGCGTCCTCCTTCGATCCATCTGTTCCGGCGCGTGCCCAATGTGCTGAAAGGCATCGCGCGTCTGGTGGTGGCCATCCGCATCAAAGGCTGACCATGCCGCCCAAGCTCGCCGCCATCTCCGTGGACCTCGATGAGATCGACAACTACGCCGCGATCTTCGGGCTCAGCGGCGAGCTCTCGCTCTGTTACACGGCGGTCTACGACAAGGCTCTGCCGCGGCTCGCGGCGCTCTTCGAAGAGCTGGCCATCCCGGCCACCTTTTTCGCGGTCGGGCGCGACTTGGAGCGGCCGGAAAACGCCGCGCACTTGCGGGCGCTGCGCGCCCAGGGCCACGAGATCGCCAACCACTCGTTCAGCCATCTGTACGACCTGACCCGGCGCGACGCGGCCAAGCAGCACGCCGAGGTCCGGCGCGGCGCGGATGCGATCGAGTCCGCGGTGGGCGTAAGGCCGTGCGGCTTTCGCGCGCCCGGCTACACGATCACCGACGAGCTGTTCGAGGTGCTGGCGAGCGAAGGGGTCACGTACGACTCGAGCGTATGGCCCTGCCCGCCCTACTACCTGGCGAAAGCCGTCGCGATCGGGCTGATCGGCGC
>CAZYWR010000144.1:0-1862 GCA_964651185.1 uncultured Polyangiales bacterium | reverse complement strand
TGGGCGCTCGCGGGCAGCGTGGGATGCACGGAGGCGCACGATCGCGACGCAGGCGCGGCGAGCGACGGCGATGACGCACACCCGGCGCCCGAGCGCTGCGACGCTGCATCGCAGATATGTACGGGCACGCACGGAGATGATGCGGGGCCGGAGGACGGCGGTGCCGAGGGCGACAGCGCCGCGCGCGACGCCGGCAGCGCGGACGCGAGCCATGACGCGGGCACGCCGGGCGCCGGCGCGGAGGATGCCGCGCTCGACGCGAAGGCGCCCGCCCACGATAGCGGCGCCCACGATAGCGGCGCGGCGCCCGACGGCGCTCAGCCGACCGACGCCGGCACGCTCGTCTGCTCGCCGGGGGACTGCCGCGATCAGCCGGTTCCGGCCATCGCCTGCGCGAATGCGCCGACCATCGTCACGTGCGATCCGGGCGCCCATGGCGCCTGCAAGTGGCAAGTGCGTTGCGGCGATGCCGACGCGGGCACCTGCGGGGGCCTGCTCGGCGACGTGTGCGGGGCCGGACAGTTCTGCAACTTCGAAACCGACGCGGGCGGCGACGGCTGCGTCGACATCTTCGACGGTCAGGGCGTATGCGCTGCACAGCCGAGCGCGTGCACGGCTGATTACACGCCGGTGTGTGGTTGCGACTTCAAGAGCTACAGCAACAGCTGCGCCGCGCACGCGGCGGGCGTGTCCGTGATGCACGACGGGGCCTGCAGCGAAACCGAGTGCGCCTTGGCGGGCGGACGTTCGAGCTCCGGCAACGGCGCGAGCGCACCGGCCTGCCGCCCCGGCGAGGACAGCTATCCGCTTGCAGGTGCGGCGGCTGCAGTCTGCTGCGTCCCCAGCTCCGCGCCGGGTGCACCTCCGCGTCCGTAATCAGGTCCCCGGTTGGCGCTCCCGCCGCGATCGAGAGGCGCCGCGAGCCGGCTCGCATCTCCCGGACCTGCGCGGATCGCACGGGCCATCAGTGGCGCAGCACATCGAGCGGGCGCACACGCAGGGCGCGCACGCTGGCGGCCAGACCTGCGAGTACGGACAGCGCGCCGGCGGCGCCGACCGCCACGAGACACGTGCGCAGCGACGGCGTGCCCGCGAGCTCCAGCACCGCGCGCGTGAATGAAATTGCGAGCAGGTATGCGCCGAGCGCGCCGAGCAGGCCGGCGAGCAAACCGCACAGCGCGTACTCGACCGCAAACATCGCGATCACCTCGAGCCGGGTGAGCCCGAGCGTCTTGAGCAACGCCACCTCGCGCGCGCGCCGCAGCTGGCTCGAGGCGACCGCCGCGGCGAGGATGACGAGCCCGGTCGCCATCGCAAAGCCGCCGAGCAGACGGATCGACAGCCCTGCTTGTTCGAGCACGCCGAGCGCGCGCTGGATGAGCTCGCGCACGCGCAGCATGGTCACGTTCGGGAAGCGGGCGGCGAGACGATCTTGGAGCACCTGCTCTACTCGTGCCGGCACGCGCACGCCGCTGATACGAAAGTGCGGCGCCTCGTCGAGCACGCCCGGCTCGGCCACCAGGAAGAAGTTCGTCGAAAAGCTGCGCCACTCGACGGTGCGCACGCTCGTCACCTCGAAGTCCATCGGGACCCCCTGGACGTCGAAGCGCAGCATGGTGCCGACGCGGGCGCCGAGATCGCGCGCGAAGCTCGCCTCCACGCTGAGTTCAGGCCGTTTCGGGTCGCTCCAGAGCGCGCCCGCGACGATGCGGTTGTCGGGCGGGAGCTCCTTCATCCAGCTGATGCGTTGCTCGCGCGTTAGCACCCAGTGCGCGCGATCGCGCTCGTTGCGATCGCCGGGACGCTCCGCGACCAGCGCCTCGACGGGCCGGCCGTCGACGGCCAGGAGCCGCGCCACGACC
>CAZYWR010000143.1:0-3028 GCA_964651185.1 uncultured Polyangiales bacterium | reverse complement strand
TTGCCCTACGCGGCGGAGCCGGCGCCGCGCGCGCGGCTTGGCGCGTTTGGGGCGCGCGTGCTGCGCGCTCGGCGCGTCCGCGGGTGGGCGCGCGGTGCGCGATCTTCGGCCAATGACCGGTGAGCACGAAGACGGTGAGCTGCAAGACCAGCCGCAAGAGAGCGAATAAAAAGCGCCCCATCAGCCCGGCTCCTCAGGCGCCGAACGCGGCGCCGTGGAGACCATGCCACGCGCGGCTGCTGCGCTCGACCGAACCGCGCGCGGCAAGCGCTGCGTGCGCAGGGCCAGCGGCCCCTGACCCGGCCGCGCGATAAGTTCCGCGAGGATCAAACGAACCAAGAGCGCACGGGGATTGTTCCTATCGACGATCATCCGCCCCACCTCGCTCACGCCTCATTTGTTCGGGTCCATCTTGCTGATCGCCTGGCGCATCTCCGTGTCCGCCACGACGTTCCGCATCTGGTAGTAATCGAGCACACCGAGGTGCCCGGCGCGCAGCGCCTCGGCCATCGCCATCGGGATCTGCGCCTCCGCCTCGACCAGGCGCGCGCGCATCTCCTCGACGCGCGCGCGCATCTCCTGTTCGGCGGCCACGGCCGTCGCGCGGCGGCTCTCCGCCAGCGCCTGCGCCACCTGCTTGTCGGCCTCGGCCTTTTCAGTCTGAAGTTTGGCGCCCACGTTGGCGCCGACGTCGATGTCGGCGATGTCGATCGATAAGATCTCGAAAGCCGTCCCGCTGTCGAGGCCGCGCCCGAGCACGTTCTTCGAGATTCGGTCCGGGTTCTCGAGCACCTCCTCGTAGCTGCGCGACGAACCGATGGTCGACACGATGCCCTCGCCGACGCGCGCGAGCACGGTCTCTTCGGTGGCGCCGCCCACCAGACGATTGATGTTGGAGCGCACCGTGATGCGCACCACCACCAAGAGCTGGATGCCGTCTTTGGCGACCGCCGAGATCTTGGGCGTGGTGATCACGCGCGGGTTGACGCTGGTCTGCACCGCCTCGAACACGTCGCGGCCGGCCAGGTCGATCGCCGCCGCCTGCTGAAACGCCAGCTTGATGCCGGCCTTGTCGGCGCTGATCAGGGCGTTGACCACGCGCTGCACGTTGCCGCCCGCCAAGTAGTGCGACTCGAGCAGATCGATCGGGATGTCGAGGCCCGCCTTCATCGCCGTGATGCGTGGGTTGACGATGCCGGAGGGCGATACGCGGCGCAGCCGCATCGCGATCAACGTCGTCAGACCCACGTAGGCGCCGCTCGACCAGGCCGCGACCCACAGCTGGATCGGGATGAGCCACAAGAAGAACGATCCGCCGATGAACAGCAGCACCAGCACGATGAAGAACCCGACCACACTCGCCGCTTCCATGCTCGCTCCTCGCCGCCGAGAGCCCGTGACAGCCGCCGTCAGGCGCTTTCGTCCGCCGGCTCCGCGCGCACCACGATCCGCCCGCCCTCGACCTCGCGCACGCGCACCCGGGTCCCGGCGGCCACATAGCCTCCCTCGCTGATCACGTCCACGCGCGTCTCGCCGAAGCGCGCCACGCCCACCGGTCGGAGGTCGCTCTCGGCGACGCCGAGCTGGCCTACGAAGCGGCTCTCGTCCGCGGCGACGAAGCTCTCCGGGCCGCGCGCGTGCACGTTCGAGGTGAGCTTGCTCGAGAGCACGAGCCGGTTGAACGCGCGCGTGCGCGGCAGATAACGTGCGATGGCGATCATCACGAGCAGCGTGATGCCGAGCGCGATCGCCACGCGCGTGAGCGGCTCGACCCAAGCGCCGGTCGTGAGCAGCACGCTGAGCGGAAGGCCTATCGTGCTCAAGACGAGCGCCGCGAACACGCACAAGATCCCGAGCACACCGGCCGCGCCGAAGCCGGGGATCACGAACACCTCGAGCGCGAGCAGCGCGAGCCCGATCGCCAAGAGCACCAGCTCCTCGAAGCCCGCCAGGTTCACGAGCAAGTGCCCGCCGAAAAAGAGCGCCAAGCACAGCACGCCGAGCAGACCTGGGAGCCCGAGCCCGGGCGTGTAGAGCTCGATCAGAATGCCCAGCGTGCCCAGGCTCATCAGCAAGCTGCTGACGACGGGATCGGTCAGAAAGCGTACCAGGCGCTCGGCCCAGTTCTCGTCCATGGTGACGACGCGTGCGCCGCGCAGTCCGAGCGCGGCGAGCACGCCAGGCACATCCTCGGCGCGCAGGTCGCCGACGCCGAACTCCAGCGCGCTGTCCGTGTCGAGCGTCAGCAACTTGCCCGCCGGATCGAGGCCCGGGATCTCCACGGCGGCGTCGACCATCGCTTCGGCGATGTCGCCGCGCCGGCCTTTGGCTTCGGCGGTGCTGCGCATCTCCGCGCGAAAGTAAGACACCATCTTCTCGGCCACCGGCTGCGCGCCGTGCTCGCCGAGCTCGATCGGCGTGGCTGCGCCCATGCTCCCGCCTGGCGCGAACGCGATCACGTCGCACGCCAGCGCGATCAGCGCGCCCGCGCTGATCGCGCGCGGATGCACGAACGCGATCGTCTCGTGCTTCGTCGCGAGCAGCGCGTCGCGCAGCTGGATGGCGGCGTCCACGCGCCCGCCCAGCGTGTTGATGTCGAGCAAGAGCACGCTACCGGGCGCGCTCAGACCCTTGTCGAGGACGCGATCGACCAGCGCCACCAGCCCCAGATCGATCGTACCTTCGATGGGCACGCGCACCACGGACACCGCGCGCGCATCACCACGGCTGCGGCGGAGATCGCGCGGCTTCGCTGCGCTGGGTCGCGGTTGATAGGCCGGCGCGGACGTCGCGGCGTCGGCTTGAGCCAGCGCCGAGGAGCCCAGCTGCGCGCCCGCTGCGAGGCTCCACGCGAGCGCGGCGATGAACGCGACACGCGCCACCTGCGGGACGCTGACCGCCGCGTGCGCGCGCCGCAAGCGTCCCCCTAGCGCTCTGTGCCCGCGCGCGGGCGAACCGGCTCGGACCGGATGGCTCCGCGGCCGCTGGCGTGCCAGACGGACCAGACTGCGGCCAGCGCCAGCAGCAG
>CAZYWR010000142.1:0-2154 GCA_964651185.1 uncultured Polyangiales bacterium | reverse complement strand
GAGGCGGGCGAGGAGCTCGTGGCGACCATCGCCGGTGGGCTGCCGCGCAAGCGCGGGCGCGTCTTGCTCGGGTCGGTGCGCGCCCGCTGGGTCGCCCATCCGCTGCACACGAGCTCGCTCGCGCTCAGCCAGTACGCCGCCGACGGCTTCGTGCGCGACTTGCCCGCCGCGGGTCAGGCCCGCGTCGAGCTCGCGCGTCCCGTGCGCGATCTCGAGGAGAGTCTGTTCGTCGGCGGCTGCGCGCCGGGGCTCGCCGTGCTGGCGGACCGGCTCAACGGCACGCGCGGCCCGGGGCGCTTTCGCTGGATCGCGCAGGCGAATCGCAGCGCGCTCCAGGCGCTCGCGCGCGGCCACGTACACGTCACCGGCGTGCATTTGCCGATCGCTGCCGGCGAACGAGCCGTGCGCGCGCTCGCGCGTTACCTGCCGACCGCCAAGGCCGACGTGTATGCGCTCGCCAGCTGGGACGCAGGCTTGGTGGTGCCGAAGGACAACCCGCGCCGTATCCGCGGCATCGATGCTTTGGAGAACCCCCGTTTGCGCGTGGCGCTGCGCGAGCCGGGCTCGGGGGCGCGCGCGCAGCTCGAGCGCCTGCTCAAGCAGGTGGGGCTCGACACGGGCCACATCATGCGCCGCGCCGTGGCGGCCGCGAGCCACCTCGACGTCGCGCACGCGGTGGCGCTCGGCGCGGCCGACGTGGGGTTCGCGATGCGCGGCGCGGCGCTGTCGTTCGACTTGGATTTCGTGCCGCTGGTCGAGGAGCGCTTCGACCTGGTGGTGCCCGACGACCTAGCGGGCGACGCGCGCGTCGCGCGCCTGTTCGATACGCTCGCCAGCGCCCCCTTTCGACGCGAGCTCGCTGAGCTCGGTTACGACACCGCGCAGAGCGCGCGGAAGGTCCTCGAGATCGCCGCCGAGTAGCGCGCCTGCTCCGTACACGCGCGCACGACACACGCGCCGCGTCCAGGCACGGGCGCTTGACAGCGAGCGCGCCTTCGCGTCTCGTACCCCCATGACTGCACGCGGGTGGGGGCTGTGCCCGATCGCGCTCGTCCTGCTGGGCGCGCTGCTGGCGCTGCCCGCTTGTGCCCCCAGCTGCGGTAAGAAACGCGCTGCGCCCGCCGAGACGCGCGCCTCCGCGCGCACGACCATCGCGGTCATCCCCAAAGGCACCACCCACGAGTTCTGGAAGTCCGTGCACGCCGGCGCCGTCAAAGCCGCGCGCGAGCTCGACGTGGATCTGATTTGGAAGGGACCGGTGCGCGAAGACGACCGCGACGAGCAGATCAAAGTCCTCGAGAACTTCCTGAGCCGCGGCGTCGACGGCATCGTGCTCGCGCCGCTCGACGACCGCGCGCTCGTGCCGGTGCTGAAAGACGCCCAGGCCCGCGAGCTGCCGGTCGTGATCATCGATTCGGGCATCCGGTGGGACGGCTACCTGAGCTTCGTCGCGACCGACAACGAAAAGGCCGGCGGGCTCGCGGCCGAGCATCTCGGGAGCTTGCTGGGCGGACGAGGCGAGCTGATCGTGCTGCGCTATCAGGAGGGTTCGGCGAGCACGACGGCGCGCGAACAGGGCTTCCTCGCCGCGCTGGCCAAGAAGTTTCCCGGCGTTCGCGTGGTCTCGTCGAACCAGTACGGCGGCGCGACCACAGAGACGGCCTACGCCGCGGCCGAGAATCTGCTCTCCAGCCACCCGCAGGTGAAGGGCGTGTTCTGCCCGAACGAATCGACCACGTTCGGCATGCTGCGCGCGCTCGAAGCGGCCGAACGCGCCGGCAAGCTGCGCTTCGTGGGCTTCGACGCGAGCAAGAAGCTCGTCGACGCGCTCTCCGCGGGCGAGATCGACGGCTTGGTCGTGCAGAATCCGTTCCGCATGGGCGAGTCGGCGGTGCGCGCGCTCGCCGCGCAGCATCAGGGCGAGCCGGTCGACAAGCGCGTCGACACCGGGGCCACGCTGGTGACGCGCGCGAACATGGCGGAGTCTGCGGTGCACGCGCTGCTCGCCCCCGATCTCTCGCGTTATCTCGACTGATGGCTGCGTCCGCCGAGAGCTCGCCGGCTGGCGACATCGTCTTGCGCATGCGCGGGATCGAGAAGCGCTTCGGCGCCGTAGTCGCGCTGGCGGGCATCGACCTCGAGGTCCGGCGCGGC
>CAZYWR010000141.1:0-2725 GCA_964651185.1 uncultured Polyangiales bacterium | reverse complement strand
TATGGCTGTTCCCCCGCCCGGGCGAATCGCGCGCGCGCCGCCGCGACCACTGTAACCGCGCGCTCGGTGTAGGCGCCAGCGCGATGGGCAAACGAGCCGCGCTCCGAGCCGCCCGGGAGCGAAACGGCCGTTCCGCGTTTCGTCGGGCAGGCACTTGGGGCACGATGGCAGCTGAAGCGCGTCCCCCGGCGCGCTCGCGCCACGGAGCTCGTATGAACAACGAGATCAAAGAGCTCATCAACAAGAGCCCGATGACGTCTTTTCAACTGATCGCCGTCGCCATCTGCGTGGTCTTGAACATGCTCGACGGCTTCGACGTGCTGGTCGTCGCGTTCACCGCGTCCGAGCTCGCGCAGGCCTGGTCTCTGAACGCGACGCAGATCGGCGGCCTGCTGAGCGCGGGCTTGATCGGCATGTCGGCCGGCTCGCTCGTGGTGGCGCCGCTGGCAGACGTGTGGGGCCGGCGCGCGGTCGTGCTGTCGTCGCTCGCGCTCGTGACGGCAGGCATGCTGCTCTCCGCGTTCGCCCGCGGCGTGTACGAGCTGGAGGCGTTGCGCGTCGTCACCGGGATCGGCATCGGCGGGATGCTGGCCAGTTTGACGGTGATCACGTCCGAGTACGCGTCGGACAGGCGTCGCAATTTGTGCGTCAGCTTGTATTCGACCGGCTATCCGATCGGCGCCGTGATCGGCGGCAGCGTCGCCGCGCTCTTGATCGCGCGCTACGGCTGGCGGTCGGTGTATGCCTTCGGCGGCTTGGTCTCGCTCGCGATGATTCCGCTCGTGATCGCGCGCATGCCGGAGTCGCTCGACTTCGTGCTCGCCAAGCGCAGACCGGATAGCTTGCAGAAGGTCAACGCGGTGCTGCAGCGGCTCGGCCATGCTCCGGTGAGCGCGCTCCCCGAACCATCGCGCGCGAAGGCCGAGGCGGCCGGCGTGGCGCCTTTGTTCAAGTCGCCCTTGCGCGCGCGGACCATACGCATCTGGACCGCATTCTTCGTGCACATGTTCTGCTTTTACTTCGTGGTCAGCTGGACGCCGAAGCTCTTGGTGGCGGCGGGGCTATCCGCGGTGCAGGGCATTTCGGGCGGCGTGGTCTTGAGCCTCGGCGGGATCGTCGGTGGCATCAGCTTCGGCCTGCTGGCGAGCCGCTGGGCGCTGAGCCTGGCGACCGCCGGCTTCATGCTGCTGTCCGCGGCGGCGATGGTGGCGTTCGGCGTGTTCGCGGGCACCTTGAGCACGTCGCTGCCGCTCGCGTTCGTGGTCGGCTACTTCATCTATGGGCCGATGATGGGACTCTATGCGCTCACGCCTCAACACTATCCGCCGTTGCTGCGCGGGACAGCCATGGGGTTGGCGATCGGCGTGGGCCGATTCGGCGGGATTTTGTCGCCGATCATCGCGGGCGTGCTGCTCGATCTCGGGTGGCGACCCGAGCAGGTATTCTTCGCCTTCGCGGGACCCATGTTGATCGCGGTGGCGGCGGTCCTCTCGCTTCGGCAAGCCATCGTGCGTGCACCCGCGGCAGAGCATGGGCCGCTCGAGGCGAGCTCGTCGGCGTGAACGTTCGATCGCGGACGTACACCTGCGATCAGGCGGCTCGCGCGCTCGCCGTGGCGCAGGTGGCCTGATACGTTCCGCGCGTGAGCCTCGCGCCCGCCATCCGCCTGCTCGGCGTGACCAAGCGCTACGGCGGCGGGCGTGGGTCCGCGCTCGAGAGAGAGAGCACGGAGGCTCTGGCCGTGTGCGGGGTCGACCTGACCATCCAGCGCGATGCCACCACGGTGCTGATCGGGCCGAGCGGCTGCGGCAAAACGACCCTCTTACGCTTGATGAACGGCTTGGTGCGGCCCGACGCCGGCGAGGTCTGGATCGGGGACCGTAAGCTTACGCCCGCCAATGTCAGAGAGCTGCGCCTGCGCATGGGTTACGTAGTCCAGGACGGCGGCCTCTTTCCCCATCTCGACGCGCGCGCGAACGTCGTGCTCATGGCGAGGCACTTGGGCTGGGCGCGCGAGCGGATCGGCGCGCGGCTCGAGGCCTTGCGAGCGCTCACGCGCTTTCCTGCGGCCGCCCTCGCGCGCTATCCGAGCCAGCTCTCCGGGGGACAACGGCAGCGCGTGGCGCTCATGCGCGCGCTGATGCTCGATCCCGAAATCCTGCTGCTCGACGAACCGCTCGGGGCGCTCGATCCGCTGGTGCGGCGCGAGCTGCAGGAAGACTTGGCGCAGGTCTTTCGCGAGCTGCACAAGACGGTGGTGCTGGTCACGCACGACCTTCCTGAAGCAGCATTCTTCGGGGGAGAGCTGGTGTTGTTGCGCGGCGGCCGCGTCGTGCAGCAAGGCAGCGCCGGGGAGCTCGTGGAGCGTCCCGCCGAGCCCTTCGTCGCTGCGTTCGTGCGCGCGCAGCGGCCGCCTGCCTGGGTCGAAGAGGGGGCAGGGCCAACCGCGAACGCGCGCGAGCCGACGGGGAGCGCGCGGGGGCGATGCGGCGCCGAGGATGAGGGCTCGTGAGATGGGCGCGTACCGTGCTGCTTGTCCTCTGCGCGAGCGCGTGTCGCGCAGAGCAGCCCGCGAACGCGGTGCGCGTGGGCTCGAAGGCCTTCACGGAATCGGTGATCCTGGGCGAGATCGCCGCGCACGTGGCGCGCGCCGCGGGGATTCCGGCGCAGCATCGCAAGAGCTTGGGCGGAACGCGTCTGATCTGGAGCGCGCTGCGCGCGGGCG
>CAZYWR010000140.1:0-7802 GCA_964651185.1 uncultured Polyangiales bacterium | reverse complement strand
GCGCGGCTTCAAGATCCACATGGGGGAGCCGCGCCTGAACGAGCGGGATCCGAGCCTCATCGACATCATGCATGGGGAGCACTTCGTGCTGGTCGACGCCGAGGGCACGATTCGCGGCTACTACCGCAGCGAGCCCGCGGCACTCGACGAGCTGGTGCGCGACTTGCGCGCGTTCGCGGACTCGCACCCTGCGCGCGATGTCGAAGCGCGTGATTCCGCGCGCGAGGCGGCAAAAGTCGAAGCGCGTGGTTCCGTGCGCGAGGCAGCGCGCGCGTTCCCTGGTCAGCTCGTGCAGTAGTCTTTCTCGAGCTTCTTCAGGTCCTTGAGCTTTTGCTTGGCCTTGGGCGCGAGAGGCGAGGTCGGCTGGGTGCGGATGAGGGTATCGAGGGCGTTGCGCGAATCGCTGCAGGCGCGCAGGCGATAGAACGCCTCCGCCATATCGAGCAAGGCCTCGTCCACGGCGTCGCCGCCGCGGTAGTTCTGGATCACCTTCTTGAACTCGGCCAAGGCCGTCGCGGGGCGGTTTTCGACCAAGTAGCTGGCGCCGATCCAGTACTGTGCGTTGTCTGCTTGAGGGTCGGTCCCGTAGCGCTCGATGAACGAGCGGAACAGACTGCGCGCCTTGGCGAAGTCGTGCTCGGTGTAGGCGCGATAGGCGGCTGCGTAGTGCTCGTTCTTGTCGGCCGGCACGTCTTCCGCCCGGGCGGGCTGATCGGGAGCCGCGGCCCCGCCGCCAGCAGGGGGCGCGGCCGCGGGCGGTTTCTTCCTCTCGTCGCGCGAGTATTGAAGCTCGGCCAGGCGCCCCTCGAGCGAGGCGACCGTGCTCTGCAGCTCGCTCACCTGCACCGTGACGTCAGCGCTATTGCGCTGGACGACGCTGGTCGCCCGCTCGATCACGCCCTCGAGCTCGTCGATGCTCTGCTGCGCCTTGGCCTCCGCCTGCTTGAGCTGCTCGATCTGCGCGTTTTGCGCGGCCTCGAGCTTCTCCAGGCGCAGCGTGTTGTTGTCCACGTCCCGGCGCATGCGCTTGCCTTGGGAGGTGACGCCGTAACAGCCTGCCAGGGCGAGCAGCGAGCCGAGCGTGGCGAGGAGCCGAAGAGATCGGGTCATGGGGTCGTGCTTCTATAGCGCAGCTACATTTTTCGGCGCGGGCGTTTCGGCGAAGCCGGCCGGCCCGCGGCTACGGAGACGCCGAGCTTCCGCTCATTGTCCGGTGAAATCGACGCGGCGATCTTGGGCCCAGCCGCTCTCGTCCTCACCGCGCGCGAGCTCCTCGCCCATGGACGAGACTGTGAGCCCGCCGCGTTCGATGCCGAGGCTCGACATGTACTGTTCGACCGAGCGCGCGCGGCGATCGCCCAGCGCGAGGTTGTACTCCTCCGTCCCGCGCGGATCGGTGAGGCCGGTGATGCGCACGCTCCGCATGCGCTTTTCGCGGATGCACTGCGCGTTGCGCGCGATGGCGTCGCGGGCCTGCGACTCCAGGTTCGAGGAGTCGAAAGCGAAGTAGACGCTCTGTAGCTGGCAGCCGGTGCTCGGCTGGGTCTCGCGCACGAGCGGCTCTTCGCGCGGCGTCTGGCAGCGGTTGCCCACGCACTCCTGGCCTGACGGGCACGACACGTTCTGGTCGCAATAGCCGACGATGTCCTCGCAAGCGCCCGCGTTGCAAGTCTGGCCAGTCTGACAGTCCGCATCGGTGCGGCACTTCTGGCAGAGCTGGTTCACGCAAAACTCGCCGGCCTTGCAGTCTTCGTCCTCCTCGCACTTCGGGTACTTCGGACCGCAGCCCGCGCCGAAGAGCGCCGCGCCCAGCAGCGCGGCGGCGACCAGCGAAAGGCCGCGTGGGGACAGGGTGGTCGATAGCGTGAACATGTCTCGTTCCTCCAGAGTGCGACGCTTCTCTCCGCCGTCGAAATTGGTTGCCCGCGGACGAGCCCGCCCGACCGGGTGAATCGGTCGGCGATTTTATAGGCGGAATACGAATCGCGCGAAACCTTGGCGTACGTCGCCCACCGCAAAAGAGGGGCGCTGCGGGGCGGCGGCCACCAGCCAGTTGCCGAAGAGCACCGCTTTGTCACACTCGCGCGGTGTCGAATTCCGCCCCTGCACCACCGTTGGCCGCGCGGCTCGAGCTGCTCAAGCCCTCCGCGACAGCGAGCTTCCATCAGCGGGCGCTCGACCTGCGCGCGCGCGGCGTGGAGGTGCTCGGATTCGGCGTGGGCGAGCCCGATTTCGCGACCCCCGCGCATATCTTGGCGGCTGCCAAGCGCGCGCTCGACGAGGGCGCCACGCGCTACACGAGCGTGCGCGGGATCGCGCCGTTGCGGCGGGCGATCGCGCGCGATTCGGCCGCCCGGCGCGGAGGCGTGCGGCATGACGAGGCCGAGATCGTGGTCTCCGTGGGCGCCAAACACAGCTTGTTCAACCTGTGCTTCGCGCTGCTCGGACCGGGCGACCAGGCGATCGTGCCGACCCCGTGCTGGGTGAGTTATCCGGAGCAGTGCCGGTTGGCCGGGGCCGAACCCGTGCTAGTCGAGACCACCGCGGCGGAGGGCTTCAAGCTGACCCCGGCTCGCCTGCGGGCCGCGCTGACGCCGCGCACGCGCGCGCTCTTCCTGTGCACGCCCTCGAACCCGACGGGCGCCGCCTACAGCGCGGACGAGCTGCTGGCGCTCGCGGCCGTATTGCGCGAACACCCGCTCTGGATCGTGGTCGACGAGATCTACGCCACGTTGGTCTACGGGGGGTTCGAACAGCGCTCGTTGTTGGAGCTCGCCCCGGACTTGCGCGAGCGTCTGATTGTCGTGGACGGCGTGAGCAAGCGCTTCGCGATGACCGGTTTCCGCATCGGCTGGCTGCTGGCGTCGCGCGCCGTGGCGTCCGCGTGCGATGCGCTTCAGGGCCAAACCACGACCAGTCCCCCGGCAGTTTCCCAATATGCCGCGCTGGCGGCGCTCGAGGGGCCTGCGGAGCCGATCGAAGCGATGCGGCGCGCCTTCGAAGCGCGGCGGGCGCTCGTGCTCGAGCTGCTGGGCGCCCTGCCCGGGCTCCGCTGCCGCGCGCCAGAGGGGGCCTTCTACGTCTTCATCGACGTGCGCGAGCAGCTGGGTCGCACGCTCGCAGGTCGCGTCGTGAGCGACGACCTGGCGTTGGCCGAGCTGCTGCTGGACGAGGCGCAGGTGGCGGTCGTACCGGGGAGCGCCTTCTGCGCGCCTGGCCATCTGCGCCTCTCTTACGCGGCGAGCGAACAAGACCTGCGCGAGGGCATGGCGCGCATCGCGCGCGTTCTGGGTTGAAGCTCGTCTGCGGAGCGCGACGAAAGCGGCGGTCACTCTTCCTTGCGGCCGAAAAGCCGGCCGAGGAAGCTCGGGCGCTTCTCTGAAGGCTGCGAGGGGCGCGGCGGAGTGGACGAAGGCGGGCTTGGTTGCGCGACCGCCGTTTCCGTCATGACTTCGAACTCGGCGGAGTCGAGGTCTTCGACGCTCAGCTCGACCTCGTCTTGGAGGTCCAGCGGATCTCGGCTCCCCTGGAGGGCGCGAGCGAACGCGGCGCTGTCGAAGATCTCGGTGTCTTCGATATCGGGCAGCTCGGCCGACGCGCTGGGGCTCGGGATCGAGCTCTGCTTCGTCACCTCGTCGAACAGCGCTGCGAACGCGCGCTCGCCCTCCTCGTCTTCGTCCGGAAGGGTGGGTGCGGGCATGGTGGTCGGAGCTGGCGGCTCGCTGGTGGCGGCCGGAACCAGGTCGCGTCCACTTGCCTGCGCGCCTTCGTCGTCAAGCGCGAACGAGCCGCTGCGTGGCGCCAGATCGAGCGGCAGCTCCTGCGATGCTTCGTCGCTGCGCGGGCGTACCACCGGCTCCGGGAGGGCGATCTCTTCGCTCTCGAGGGGCCCCGGGCCGGGAGCCGACGAGGGCGGGAGCACGGACGAGGGCGGAGGCACGAGGGAGGCCGGCGGTTCGTCGCCCGCCTCATAGCTCGGTTCGTCGCCCGCCTCATAGCTCGGGGCGTCGCGCACCTCGCCGCTCGGGGCGTCGCGCAGAAAGGCCTCCGTGTCGTCGGCTAGCTCGCTTCCGGTCGTTGCTGCGGCGAGTGCGGGCTCGCGTGCGGCGTCTCGCGGCCCGGCTGCATGCGCACGCGCGCTGCCGCGCGCCGCGGGCGCTTGCTCGGACCCGTGCGCTTCGACTGGCTCGACCTTGGCACCGAGCTCCGCGAGCGCGCTGTCGACGGCGGCTAGCTCCTCGCCCGGCGCGCCGCGCGCCAATGAAACCTGGAGGTCCCCGGCGTACTGGTTGGCCAGCGCCACGGCATCGACCTCTGGGCCGGCTCCGACCTGGTCGAGCTCAGCATCCAGCGCCGAAAAATCCGACCCCATGGTGCCATTGGGACACACTGGCCAGTCCTGATCAAGGCCCGATCGGTGGGCCCGAGGACAGCTTGAGGTGCGGAAGAAGCTCATACGCGCTCACCACCGCGAGCTCGGGCGCGTGCTCTGCGATGAGCCCGCGCAGGGGGCGCCGGAGCTCGGCTTGGGTGACGAGCGCGTGAGGCGCGGGCGCCTGCAGATGAGCGGCGCGCACTGCTTCGGCGATCTCTCGCGCCAGATCGACGGGCAGCGCCAGCGCCTGTTCACCGCGCCCTTGCCGGAGGGCGTCGTACAGGGCCTCTTCCAGCTCCGGCGCCAGGCGCAAGAGGTGAAGCTCGCCAGCCGGCGCGAGCGCGTGGCTGATGCGCGGCGCGAGCGCTCGGCGTGCGATCTCGGCGAGCGCCTGAGGATCGGCATCGGCGCTCGCATGCGGGGCGATGGCCTCCACGATCTCGCCGAGCCAGCGCACGCTGATTCCTTCGCGCACGAGCGAGCGCAGCACCTGCGCGAGCAGCGTGGGCGCGAGCGGGCGCGGGATCGTCGAGTGCACGAGCGCGGGCTGATCGCGTTCGAGGCGGTCGATCATGCGCTGCACCGTGTCGAGGTCGAGGCAGTCCGCCGCGCGCCCGCGCGCGAGCTGTGTCAAGGATGCCGCGAGCGCGCGCGAGAGATCATCCGCGCGCGCCGGATCGCCGGCGAAGGTACGCGCGGGCTCCGGCAACTCACGCCACTGCCAACGAAAGTCGCGCGCCGCCAGCTCGGGCGAGGCGCACAGGGCAGGCTCCGGCAGCGTCACGCCGAGTGCGCCCGCGAGCTGTCCACGCGCCCGCGCCAGCGCGCGCACGAGGGCTTTCGTCGGCCGCCCTCCCGGCGCGGAATGCGCGGCGAGCTCGGGTCCGAGCTCGAGCACGAGCGCAGGCGGTGTGCGCTCGTCGCTGCGCTCGCGCGGCCGGCGGGCGCTCACCACCATGCCCGCGGCGCAGGCCCCAGCGAGCAACGCAAACGGCCAGCTCGGGAGCGCGGGCACGAGCGCGAGCCCCGCGAGCACCAGCGCTCCCACGCCGAGCGTGCGCGGCTCGTCCGAGAGCTGCGCGGCGATCTCGCGCGCGAGTGAGCTTTCGCGCTCCGCCGGCGCCACGCGCGTGACGACGAGGCCGGCTGCGGTCGCTCCCAGCAAGGCCGGTATCTGCGTCACCAGCCCGTCGCCGATCGTGAGCAGGCCGTACGTGGTCAGGCTCGTCTCGAGCGCGAGCCCGCGCGCGAACACGCCGATCGCCACACCGCCCACGAAGTTGACGGCGGTGATCACGATCCCGGCGATGGCGTCGCCTTTGACGAACTTGAGGGCGCCGTCGAGCGCGCCGTAGAGCTGGCTCTCGCGCTCCAGCCGGCGGCGCTCTATGCGCGCGGCGGCCGGACGCAGCGCGCCCGTGCGCAGCTCGGCGTCGATCGCCAGCTGCTTGCCCGGGAGCGCGTCGAGGCTGAAGCGCGCGCTCACCTCCGCCACACGCTCCGCGCCGCGCGCGATCACGATGAACTGGATCAAGGTCAGCATCGCGAACACCAGCGCGCCCACGCGGTAGTCGCCGCGCACCACGAAGCTGCCGAACGCTCGGATCACGCGTCCCGCGTCGGCTTGCAGCAAGATCAGCCGGGTCGAGGCGACGTTCAGCGCCAAGCGATAGAGCGTGCTGAGCAGGAGCAGGGTCGGAAACGCCGCGAAGCTCAGGGCGTCGCGCATGTAGAGCGCAGCCGAGATGAGCAGCACGCCGAAGCCGAGGTTGAGCGCGATCAGCAGATCGATCAGCGGCGTCGGCAAGGGTACGATCATCATCGCGATCACTGCGATTACGACCAGCGCCAACCACAGCTCGGCGCGCGGCGGCGCGAAGCGCTGGGCCTCGAGCGGCTCGCTCACAGCTCGCGCCTCCCATCGAACGCCCGCGAAAGCGTGATCTGGTCGGTGAACTCGAGATCGCCGCCGTGGGGAACGCCGCTGGCGATGCGCGTGAGCCGCGCGCCGAGCGGGCGGAGCAGCTGCGCCAGGTACATGGCGGTCGCCTCGCCGTCGACGCTGAGCGGCGTGGCCACGATCACCTCTTCGACCTCTCCGGAGCGGATGCGCTCGACCAAGCCCGCGGTCGGCAGCCGTTCGGGCCCGATGCCCTCGAGCGGCGCGAGCAGCGCGTGCAGCACGTGGTAGCGGCCGCGGAAGTTGCCGCTGCGCTCGATGGCCAACAAGTCCTGCACGCGCGCCACGACGCACACCACGCGCGCATCGCGGCGCGGGTCGAGGCACACGTCGCAGCGCGCAAGCTCGCCGAAGTTTCCGCACAGCTCGCAGCGCTGCACGCGCTCGTGGAGCTCGGCGAGCGCACGGCCGAGCTCGCCCGCGTAAGCGCGGTCACTGTTCAGGATGTGGAAGGCGAGGCGTAGCGCGGTGCGCTCGCCGACGCCGGGCAAGCGAGCGAGCAGCTGCACGAGCTCGCCGAGTGCGCCCTGCATCACAGCATGCCGGGCATCTTGATGCCCTTGGTCACCTTTTCGAGCTCGGCGTCGACCATCTCCTGCGCCTTCTTGAGCGCGGCGTTGACCCCAGCGACCACCAAATCCTGGGCCATTTCCAAGCCCTCAGCCGTGAGCAGCGCGGGGCTGATCGAGACCTTGACGATCGTCATCCCACCCGTGGCGGTGACTTTGACCTGGTCGTTGCCGACGCCGACCTCGACCGTCGCGTCCTGGAGCTCTTTCTTGCGCTGCTCGACCTTGCGCTGCATGCGGCTCGCCTGCCGCATCAACTCGCTCATTCCGCCGCGAAATTGCATAGAGGACGCTTCTAGCAAATCGCCCGAAAACTCTCCACCTCCCGGCGCCGTGAGCCCGACCTGACAGTCAGCCCGAGCTCGTCGAGCAGACGGGCTCGGGCGGTGGCGCTGGCTCGTCAGTCCACCTGGATGTCTTGCTTTTGCGCGAGCTCTGGGAAGACCTTGACCGCTTCGAGGACGCGCGGGTGGTTGAGCGCCTTGCGTTTGATCGCCTCCTTGCGCTCGTCGAGCTGCGCCGCTTCGTGCTGCGCGAGGCTCATGCCGCGCAGCTCGGCGGCGAAGCGCACCTGTACTTCGGGCTCGCCCTGCAGCACTTTCTGGGCGGCGCGCCGCAGCGCCGCGAGCCCGCCTGCGCTCTCGGCCTGCCGGCCGAAGAACGAGCCTTCCGGGAACACCAGCACCACCCGTTCTCGGCTCAGCTCGTGCGGAACGCCGTGCTCGAACATCGCCGACCAGCGCGGATCATGGGCGCGTAGCTCGTCGACGACGGCGCGCCACAGCTCCGGCGGCGGAGCGCGCTTGCCCGACGCATCGGCCAAGCTGCGCACAGCTGGGCTCAGCTCTTTGTTCACCATCGCGGACGGTTCGGGCTGCGCCAGCGCTTGGGCCGTCGC
>CAZYWR010000139.1:0-2014 GCA_964651185.1 uncultured Polyangiales bacterium | reverse complement strand
TGCGCTGGCGCTCGGCCAGGCCGACAAGGCGGCCGAGCTCTTGGAGTCGGCCGTGCAGACCGCCGCGCAGAGTGAACAGGAGACGGAGCGCCTGAAGACGCTGCTGCTCGATCGCGGCGAGCCCGCGCTCTTGCTGCGCGTGCTGGAGTTGCGCCTGTCACAGGTCTCGGACGCGGCCACCGAGGCCGAGGTGCTGGCGGCGCTGGCCGACGTGCTCGAGAGCGCGCTCGAGCGCCGCGACGAAGCGCTCGCGGCGCGGCTCAAGGCCCTGGCCTGCGCACCGGAGCTCGACGGCCTGCACGTCGCGACCCTGCGCCTGGCCAAACAGCTCGGCGCCGAGCAGAGCTACTTGGAGGCGCTGCTCGCGCTGCTCGAGCGCGCGCGCCGCAAGCAGGAGCACGCGCTCGTCAGCGAGCTCGCGTTGCGCGCGGGCAGCGTGGCGGAGCACGTGCTGGGCAACATCGAGATCGCGGAAACGAGCTACCGCCAGGTCGCGTCCGGTGCGCCCGGCTACCTCGAGGCGCAGTTCGCGCTGGCGCGCGTAGCGGGCAAGCTCGGCCATCACGCCGAGGAGCGCGCTGCGCTCGAGCGCATCGCCCAGCTGCCCGAGGACAGCGAAGACGAGGACGCTCAACGCGCCGCCCGCTATCGCCTGATCGAGCTGCGCGTGCAGGATCCGAATGCGCGCTCGGAGGGCCTGCGCGAGCTCTCGCGGCTGCTCGCCGAGCAGCCCGAGTACGGCCGCGCGACCCAGATCCTGAAGGCGGCCCACGACGCCGATCCGAGCGATCGCGGGGTGCTCGAGCTGCTCGAGCAGGTCGCGCGCCAGAGCGGCGAACCCGAGCTCCTGCTGGACGCGCTCGAGCGGCGCGCGCAGCGCGAGGACGTGGAGCTCGCGCTGGTGCGCGAGGCCGCGGAGCTCGCCCTCCGGCTCGAGCAAGACGCGCGCCTCGAGCTCTTGCTGCGCCGCGCGATCGCGGTCGCCGAAGCGCGACAAGGCCTGGAGCAAGCCGCATGGGCGCCGCTCTTGCTCGCCCGCGCGCTGCAGAAGCGCGGCGATCTCGATGGCGCGCTAACCTGGTTCGAATTGGCCTTGATGGTCGACGATCAAGCGGGCGTATTCGAGCTGGGCCTCGAGCTCGCGGCGCGCGCAGCCGCGCAGCCCGAGCATCGGGCGCGCGCCATGCGCGTCTACGAGCTGCTGCGCGAGCGCGCTCCCTTCGAGCGGCGCGTGTGGGGGCCGC
The DNA here is from genome assembly GCA_964651185.1 of uncultured Polyangiales bacterium. Taxonomy (GTDB): domain Bacteria; phylum Myxococcota_A; class Polyangia; order Polyangiales; family DASUME01; genus DASUME01. The sequence continues at coordinate 770 of CAZYWR010000139.1, read as the reverse complement.
TCTTGGCGTTCTACAAGGACGAGGGCGAGCTCGATCGCATGCTCGACGTCGTGCGCACGACGCTCGACACGCTGCCCATCCAGAGCGAACGCAACGAGCTGCGGCTCGAGACCGCCCGCCTCATGTTCGAAGCCGAACGCGAAGATCAGGGCGCGCGCCTGCTGGAAGAGGTGTTGGCCGAAGATCCCGACCAGGCAGACGCCGCGCTGAAGCTCGCCGACCTGTACGAGCGGCGCGGCGAGCGCGCCGCGCTGATCGAGCTGCTGGGGCGCAAATTCGAGAGCGCGCGCGAGCGCCGCAGCCGGAGCATCGTCCCGATCTCGCTGCGCATGGGCGCGCTGCTCGAGGCCGAGCGGCCGGAGCAGGCGATGGACCTCTATCGGCGTGCGCTCGCGGTCGTGCCCGACAGCGAGGAGCTGCTGCGCGCCGCGATCGAGCACACCGACCCGAGCGAGCGCGGTGAAGAGCGTGCGGCGCTGGTGGTGCGCTACTTGTCTGCGAGCGACGCTGCGTCTCGGGCGCCGGCGCTCCCCTACGCCCAGTGGCTCATCGACTACCGGGCGGATCAGCTCGAGCCGGCCGCGTTCGAACAGGCGCTCGAGCTCGCCTACCGCGTCGCGCCCAGCCACCCCGGGCTGCGCGAGCGGCTGATCGGCTGGCATCGCGAGCGCGGCCATCAGGGCCGGCTGGCAGAGCTGCTCGAGGTCGAGACGCGGCGCGAGACGGATCCGGGCCGGGCCGTCGCGCTGCTCACGGAGGCCGCGGAGCTC
>CAZYWR010000138.1:0-4041 GCA_964651185.1 uncultured Polyangiales bacterium | reverse complement strand
GAGCACCTGCTCGCGCCGGTGCTGCTGAAGAACGGCGAGGTCTATACCTTCCACGAGCAGGGCGCGTGGGCGGTCTTCTACGACGAGGCCCCGCGGCGCAGCTTCCTACCGCGCGTGCTCTCGGACCCGCAGATCGACAACCTCGCGCGCGAGATGGCGCTCTTCCATCGCGCCTGCGCGGAGCTCGCGGGCGAGCTCGACCCGACCTGGCAATCGCTCGGCTCGGATCTGGCCACCCTCTACGATCAGATGAAGATCCAGGCTGCCGCCGCGCGTGGCCTCACGCCCGAGCAAGCGCGGCTCGTGCGCCGCCACTGCGATCTGTTCTTCTCCAACGCCGAGCGGCTCGGCTATCACCGTCTGCAGAAGCTCCCGGTTCTCATCGACTGGAACCGCGGCAATTTCTCGATCGCCTACGACGAGTACGGCCACGCCTTCGAGCTGTTCAGCCGCTGGGACTACGACTGGTTCCGCATCGAATCGCGCCTGTTCGACTTTTACTTCTTCAGCCGCGTGGTGCGCGCGGAGGGCGACCAGACCGTCTTCAGCTACACGGCCTCGCCGCTCCTGGAGCCGCGCTTTTTGCGCTTCGTGCGCACCTATCACGCGGTCTTCCCGTTGAAGGAGCGGGAGCTCGCCTTTGTCAAGGAAGCTTACCGTTTCTTCCTGCTCAATTACGTGCTGCGCACGGGCGTGCACTTCTTCGTGCGCGACATCTGCGAGCGGCTCGAGCGCGAGACGCTCGGGCGCTACCTGCCCGAGCTCGAGACGCTCGACTTCACGCCGCTGCTCAGCTGCCTCGACTGACGCCGCCTACGCGCCCGAGGGCAGCAACCACAGCAGCGCGAGGCCGAGCGCGATGCGGTACCAGGCGAACACGGTGAAGGTGTGCGTGCGGATGTAGCGCATCAGCCACCTCACCACGACGAACGCGGTCACGGTCGAGACCACGACGGCGAGCGCGAGATCGCCCCACGCTTCGCCCGCGAAGCCTCCCTGCCTGAGCTGCTTGAGCAGGGCGTACGCGGTCGCGGCATACATGGTGGGGATTCCGACCAAGAATGTGAACTCAGTCGCCGCGCCGCGGTTGTGGGTGCCGAACAGCATCGCTGCGAAGATGGTGGCGCCCGAGCGCGAGGTGCCGGGGAAGATGCCCGCCACGATTTGCGCGAGCCCGACGATGATCGCGACCCGCCAGCTCACTTCGCGACTGTCGCCCCCGCGCGCGGCAAAGCGCTCGGCACCGAGGATCCAGAAGCCTCCCACAATCAACGCCCAGGCCACGGGCGTGACCGTCTCTGGCAGCTCGAAGCCGAGCTTCGCGACGACCAAGCCGAGCACCGCCGTGACCGCGAACGCGGCGGTGAGCTTGAGCGCGTAGTCGCGGTTTTCGGGTCGCCGCAAGCCGGTCGCGAGCTCCCAGAGCCGCGGCCAGAAGATCACGGTGACGGCCAGGATCGCTCCCGCCTGGATCGCGATGTTGAACAACTCCGAGCGCTGTCCGAGGCCCAGCTTCTCCGCGATCAGCAAATGGCCAGTGCTCGAGATCGGCAAGAACTCCGTGATGCCCTCGATCACGCCGAGCAGCACGACCTGCAGCCAATTGTCCACGGGCGCGTTCGTAGCAGGTTAAACGCACGGCCACGATCCGTTCCGCGATCGTGGCCGTGTGCCCGGAGCCCGTTTTTCGCCCGGAGGAGAGGCGACGGGCCTCCTAGGAAATCACTCGCTGCCAAGGCTCAGCCGCAGGTGGTCTCGACCAGGAGCCGGCAGACCGTGTACGGATCCATGTTCGCGTTCGGACGGCGATCCTCGAGATAGCCCTTGCCCTGCTGCCTCGTGGCGAGCGGGATGCGGATCGACGCGCCCCGATCGGACACGCCGTACTTGAATTGCTTGTACGAACAGGTCTCGTGCTTGCCGGTCAGGCGCTCTTCGATCCCGTAGCCGTAGTTCTGGATGTGCAGCTCGGCCTTCTCGCCGAGCCTCTTGCACGCCTCTTCGATCACCTTGTAGCCGCCGTCGGCGCGCATGGCCTTGGTGCTGTAGTTGGTGTGGCAGCCGGCGCCGTTCCAGTCGCCCTTCTGCGGCTTCGCGGCGAACGACACGTCCACGCCGTACTCCTCCGCGATGCGCGCGAGCAGCCAGCGCGCCACGTACATGTGGTCGCCCGCCTCGACCAGACCGGCCGGACCGATCTGGAACTCCCACTGACCCGGCATCACCTCGGCGTTGACGCCCGAGATCTTCAGACCGGCGGCGATGCACGCGTCCATGTGGCGCTCGACGATCGGGCGGCCGATCGCCTCGGTCGCACCCACGCCACAGTAGTAGGGACCCTGCGGCTCCGGCAGCCCTGTCTCTGGGAAGCCGTAAGGACGCCCGCCCTTCATGAACGTGTACTCTTGCTCGAGGCCGAACCAGGGGTCCTGATCCTTGAACTTGGCCGCCGTGGCAGCCGCCGCCGCACGGGTGTTGGTCTTGTTCGGCGAACCGTCTGCGTTGTAGACCTCCGCCAACACCAGGACGTTCTTGCCGCCACGAATCGGATCGGGACAGCTGAACACGGGCTTGAGCACGCAATCGGAAGCGTGACCTTCGGCCTGGTTCGTCGACGAGCCGTCGAAGCCCCACTCCGGAAGCTTTTCCCCTTCGGACAAGATCTTCGTCTTCGAGCGCAGTTTCGGCGTCGGCTCGGTGCCGTCGATCCAGATGTATTCAGCCTTGATCACACCCATGGTTGCTTCTCCTCGACTTGGACTAAGGGGATGGCGCGCTCCGTGACCGGCGGCCCGAAGGGGCAAGAACCAGAACCGGCGGGACTTTAGATCTGGGCCCTAGAGGTGGAAAGGCCGATTGCATCCCCAGACTGCGCTTTTCTGCCTCATAGACCAGCTCTGTTTCGAGACGATTTCGCGAGTGGATCGGGAGCTCTCCTGCGTGCGCTTTCGCGCGCCGTGCAGGTCCGTCCCGCTCCGTTTGCGTGACCCGAGCACGTCGCGCTTGAGCCGTGCGCCCGCGATTGGTATCGTCAGATCCGAAACGGTATTCCGAATAGTGGAACGCTCCGGCACCCTCGACAAGGCCGTCCGCGTGCTGCGCGCGCTCGAGCGTGCGGAGCGGCCGCTCGCGCTCGCGGCGCTCGCCTCGAGCACGACGATGCCGAAGCCGACCCTGCATCGGCTCTTGTCCTCGCTCGCCGCGCACGACTTGGTCGAACAGGACGGGGAGGGCCGCTATGGGCTCGGCGTGGGCCTCGTACGGCTGGGGCTCGGCGCGCTCGCTGTCGATCCGTTCGTGCGCGTGGCGCGCGTGGAGCTGGAGCGGGCCGCGCGCGCGTTCGGCGAGACGTTCTTTTTGGTCGGCGCCCGCGCAGGCCGCCTGGTGGTGCTCGACAAAGTCGAAGGTACGGGCCTCTTGCGCGCGGCGCCGAGCGTAGGGGCCGAGGTGCCGATCGAGCTCACGGCGAGTGGTCGGTTGTTCGCCGGCCTCGCGCCCGACGCGCTGGCGGACGGCGCGCGCGCCAGACGCGTATCGAAGCGCGCGGTCGAACGCGCGCTCGAGCGCGGCTACGACCTGAACGAAGGCGAGTGGATCGATGGCCTGATGGTGATCGCCGCGCCGGTGGTGGTGAGCGGACGTCTCTACGGCACGGTGGCCTGTGCAGGCGCGGTCGCCCAGCTCTCCGGATCGCGCAAGGAGGAGGCGGTGCAGCGCACCCGCAAGCTTGCCGAGCGCATTGGGCGTGCGCTCGGCGCTCGACGTGAGGAGGGCGGATGAAGATCTGGATGGACGGCAAAATCATCGACGAAGCCGAGGCACGGGTTCCTGTGACGGACCACGGGCTCTTGTACGGCGACGGCGTGTTCGAGGGCATGCGGGTCATGGGCGGCCGGATCTTTCGCCTCGAACGTCACCTCGAACGGCTCACTTTCGGCGCGCGGGTGGTGGCTTTGACGTTGGCGCACCCGCGCACCGAGATCCCCGCGCTCGTCGAGAGCACGGTGCGCGCGGTCGGCGCGCGCGCGGCCTACATTAGCC
>CAZYWR010000137.1:0-2369 GCA_964651185.1 uncultured Polyangiales bacterium | reverse complement strand
CCGGCCTCGGGCTCTTGCCCTCCGCAAAACCTTCGCGCAGGAAGCCGCGCCAGGTGTAGGCCAGCAACGCGAAGGCGATGGAAAGCCAGAGCGCGCGGTTCATCAGCAGCACGCCGGCGATCGGCGCCAGGCGCGTATTGCGCTCGCTCGGCGTCCAGTACTGGGTGAGGTTCTTGAACGCGGACAGGCCGAACGGGTCCACCATCGCGGCCAGGGCACGGCCCTCGGCGGTGTTGAAGTAGCGCGCGGAGAGCAGGTACATCATCAGCGCCACCAGCGCCGCGACGTAGGTGGTGAGCATCGAGCGCGAGGCGGTCGCCAGCGCGAACAGCGCGGCGCCGAGGATGAACAGCGTCGGCAGGCACAGCGCGAAGTAGGCGTAGAGATAGGCGCCGGCGCTGAACGCGCCCACCGTCTGCGGGTCGAGGCCGGGCGTGAGCGCGGCGCACAGCGCGCCCAGCGGCACGCTCAGGAACACCAGGCTGCTGGCGCCGAAGGCGCCGAGAAAGCGGCCGAACAGGTAATCGAATCTGGAAAGTCCGGTGGCGCGGATGATCGGGCTGAAGCCGGTTTCCTCGTCGCGCAGGATCACGTTCGAGACGAACGACGTGACAATGAAGATCGAGAACACCGCCATGATCAGGCAGGTCAGGCCGACGGTGTACGGCGAGTTGCGCACCACGTAGCCGCCCCAGCCCACGCGCAGCGAATCCGAGACGACGAACCAGAAGCTCATCCCGAAGAAGATGGCGCTGGTGATCCAGAAGATCGGCGAGGTCGCCTGGTATCGCAGCTCGAAGCGCGCCACTTGGCCCAGCATGGCGCTCAGCCCGCCTGCCGGCCGCGATGCAGCGTGGAGAAATAGGCATCCTCGAGACTGGCCTCCGCCGGCGCGAAGCCCGCGCCGGGATTGGAATCCGCCAGCACGTGGATGAAGGTGCGGCCGCCGTAGAGCCGCGTGGCGATCACCTGGTGCGCGGCGCGGTGCGCTTCGAGCTCGTTCTTGTCGATGGTCTTGCGCCAGATCCTGCCGCTCACTTCCTTGATGAGGTCCTGCGGCGTGCCGACCCGCACGATGCGGCCGCCCATCAGCATGGCGGTGCGCTGGCAGAGCTTGGCGATGTCCTCGACGATGTGCGTCGAGAGAATCACGATGGTGTTCTCGGCGATTTCCGCCAGCAGGTTGAGGAAGCGGTTGCTCTCTTCCGGGTCCAGGCCCGCGGTCGGCTCGTCGACGATCACCAGCCGCGGATCGCCCATCAGCGCCTGCGCGATGCCGAAGCGCTGGCGCATGCCGCCCGAGAACGTGCCGAGCTTGCGCTTGCGCTGGCCGTGGAGATTCACCTGATGGAGAAGCGCGTCGACCAGTGCCTTGCGCTCGCCGCGCGCGACGACGCCCTTCAGCACGGCGAAGTGGTCGAGCATCGCCTCGGCGCTGACCTTCGGATACACGCCGAACTCCTGCGGCAGGTAGCCGAGCACGCGGCGTGCCGCGGGCTTGTTTGCGAGCACGTCGAGGTCGTTGAGGCGGATGCTGCCGCTGTCCGGATCCTGCAGCGTCGCGATCGTGCGCATCAGGGTCGACTTGCCGGCGCCGTTGGGGCCGAGCAGGCCGAACATTCCCTTCGGAATGTCCAGCGAGACGCCCTTCAGCGCCTGGACGCCGTTGGCGTAGGTCTTGGTGAGATCGCGGATCGTCAGCATGAGATGCTCTCGGGGCGAGGTGGGTTTGGTGTGATGCACATATATAACACCAGCACACATAGCCCATGGGCCGAAAGTCATGGCCGTTTCTCATTGATTCAAAAGCGCAATTTCCGGAATGCGGCGTGCCTGCGAGGATAACGGGGAGCGGCTGCGAGTCGGCTCGGGCGTGCGGCCGCCGGATCCCCGGGCAGAACGCTCACCCGAGCGTATGCAGCAACAATGCGAGGCAGAGCGCCAGCATGAAAGCGGCGACCAGCGCATCCAGCGCGCGCCATGCCCGCGGATTGCGGAACATCGGCAGCAGAAGGCGCGCGCCGTAGCCGAGCGCCGAGAACCACACCATGCTGGCTCCGCAGGCACCGGCCGCGAACGCCCAGCGCGTCATCCCGGAATAACGCGTGGACAGGCTTCCGAGCAGCACCATCGTGTCGAGATAGACGTGCGGGTTGAGGAAGGTGAACGCGAGGCACGCGGGTGCCACGCGGCGCCAATCCGCTTCGCCTGCGGCCGCCGGCGTCAAGGCGGCCGACCCGCGCCACGCGCGCCGCGCGGCCATGAGGCCGTAGGCGCCGAGGAAAGCTGCGCCGCCGAAGCGAAGCGCCTGCAGCAGGCCGGGCCATTCGCGCACGAGCGCCCCGATGCCCGCCACGCCGCAGAGGATC
>CAZYWR010000136.1:0-7910 GCA_964651185.1 uncultured Polyangiales bacterium | reverse complement strand
ACGGTCACCGGCACCGCGAAGTCGCGCGTGGAGTTCGTGTCGAACCTCGCTCCGAACGTCGGGGTCCCGGGCGCAAGCGCCACCACGAGCATGAGCAGCTCGAGATGTGCGGTGATTCGCGACCACTAAATCTAGCAGCCCGGGCGGCGGTCCACGATTAGGCGATTCGGAAAGTCGGTTTCCGAATGTCTCATGTGATCGCTTACTCAGGCATGCAACGGACGGCAGCCGGCGCCGCGTTCGATGCAGTTTTCCAGTCGTAAAGGCGCCCCTTGAACCTCACCTTCAAAGCACGTTAGGAGAGACGCAGATGCAGTTTCGGACTCTGAGCGCATTGCGCGGGGCCGACGCGACGGAGGCGTGCATGCTCAAGTCATGGGATGTGCGAACGGGACGAAGACTTGCTCGGTTTGGTCTGCTCGGCGCGTTTTCGTTCACAGCGTGCGCCGGCCACTCCGGCACAAGTAACAACGACGCCACGGGCGACGACAGCGGCGACGACAACAGTGGCGGCGACACGAGGAGCGGCGACGACGAGACCGAGGACGCGGGCAAGAACGACGCTGGGCGCGCGCACACGGATGCCGGCAAGAGCGACAGCGGCACCAGGAGCACGAGCACGAAGGACTCCGGCACGCCCAGCGCGAGCAAGGACGTGGGCCCCGGCAAGGACGCGGCGGCGCCCAGCGTCCCGAAGGACAGCGGTATGGTCGCGTCCGGCCCCAGCGCGCCGCTGACTCCGCATGGCAAAAACTGCTTACAACCGGGCAACGGAGACTACACAGCGCCGGGTCCCTATGCAGTCGCGCAGAAGGACGTCGACCTCGGCATGATCCAGGACGGCCAGCATACCGGCAAGTTCACGATCTACTACCCGAATCCGTTGGAGACGAGCTGCCTGCATCCGATCGTGGCGTGGGGCAACGGCACGACCGTCACGGACTCGAACTTTACATACGACTTCTTGAACAGCAACGCCGCGAGCTGGGGCATGGTCGTGGCCTCCTCCTCGGAGGACAACACGGGCTCGGGCGCCTTCCACCAAGCCGGGATCAACTACTTGCTTCAAGAAAACGCCGATCCAAACAGTATGTTCTATCAAAAGCTGAGTACGCGCGCCGGCGTTTCGGGTCACTCGCAAGGCGGCTTCGGCGCTTCATTGGCGGCTTCACACCCCAACGTGGAAGCCGCGATGGTCGAGGGCGCGAGCTTCATCGCTACACAGAAGGTGGCTGGACTTACCCTGACTGGAACCGAGGACATCGTCCCGGACGCCGCCTCGACCGTAGATGCCGCAAGTGGACCGATGTTCGTTGCAGTTTGGCAAGGCGGGAACCACATCGGTACGGAGACCGTGCTCGGCTTCCTGGGTCTCGACGTGACCGCCGACGATGCCGCCAACAGTCAGAAGGGAGCGCAGCAATTCCAGCGGCTGTACGCCGCGTGGTTCCGCTGCTTTCTGGCCGACGATGACGTAGCTTGCAAGCTGTTTTCAGGCGGCACGCCCGACAACTGCGGCATTTGCAAAGACCCCGGCTGGAACACGCTCGCTTCCAAGAATCTGTAGCCGGCGCGCGCACCGCCCCTCGAGAGGCCTGCTTTGGGGCGTTCTATGCCGAGCCCAAGACGGCGTTTGATTCACGAACGATTCGCGCGTTCGCACGCGCCTCGAGTCGGGCGGGTCCGTGCTTCTCGAACCGCGCGGGCCGCGAAAGTCAGTTCCAGTTCTTGCGCTGGGGGTTCGTCCACGGGTCTTTGCACAAGATGCAATCGTCGCCGTAGAAGTACTGCTTCGCCCCCTGGTCCCCGTACACCCACAGGCGCAGCCACGCGATCGTCGGCGCACGCTCGGGCCCGGCGTCGAAGATGGGGGTAAGGTGACCCGCGTCGTCCGCACCCGCATACATGCCATAGAAGGTCTGCACGTTGGACAGGTCGAACGTGGGTTGGACGAAACCGTCAGGCGTGACGAAGTCGTCCATCTCGCTCGAGATGAGCAGGAGCGGACCGTGCAGTGTGCCGAAACCGGTCACCCCGTGCAGTGAGACCGTAGCCACGACGTTGTCGTGCGTACCAGCCTCCACCGCCGCGCCTCCTCCCAGCGAATAGCCAACCGTGACGAGGCACGTGGTGTTGAGCTTGCCCTGAAAATCTCCGGGCAGATCGTTTTGCTGAATGATCCAGTCGAGCCCTTGCACCAGATCATCCGAAGTGACCGTGACGCTGTTGCTCGCGATCAAGACGAAGCCGTGCGACGCGATCGCACCGAGCAGTCCAGGATACAAGTCCGGCGTGGTGGTGATGCCGTTGCCCCAAGTGACGATCGGATGTTTGAAGCCGTTGTCGCCGAGCGTCGCGGGCCGCCACATGGTGAACGAGTTGCTCGGCCCGGTGTCGGACACCGCGATCGGCTGGAATGGACCGTTTGCACCGTAGTCTGTGACCGACGGCAAGCTTTGACCGCAGCCTTTGTCCGAGGCTACCGGGACGGGCGACATGCCCGTGCTCGTGCCGGTGCCCGCGCCCGTGAGGCCCGGAATGAGCCCCGGGAGGAGGGCACCCGCGTCGGGCTTACTGCCGGCATCCGACTTCGCGCTGCTCTCGCTGCTGCCCGTGCCCGCGTCGCGTCCGCTCGTCGCGCGACCGGCGTCGCTGCCCGACACAGTCTTGCCGGCGTCGGCTTTTCCGCCGTCGCGCTTGCCCGCGTCGGCCTTGCCGGCGTCGTGCTTGCTGCTGGTGTTGCCGTCGCCCTGATCATCATCATCATCATCGCCGCTCGCGCTGTCGTCTTCTTCGCTCGTGTCGTCGCTCGAAGATATGTCCGTGCTACTCGTCCCGCCGCATCCGATCGCGAGCGCAAGAAAGAGTCCATAAGCAACTTTGCTTCGCCACATGAGGAACCTCTCGAACGCGCACCAGGTACGAAGCCGCGCGCCGTGCCGCAGGCTATCGGCTCCGCGAGCGCCGAAGCAAGAGACGGTCCGCATTGTTTCCATTTCTCCGATGTTTTCTTCCGGAGATCTCAATTTGAGCTCACCATGCTACGCGGTCCGCGGAAAATTCGACGGACTGCGCCCGAACAGCTAAGAGCGGCGCGCGAGCTGGGACAGCGACCCCGAGTCCGCCCGCGCCGCCCTGAGCGCTGGGTGTCCTGACTCTTATGTCTGCTCGGCCGCGATCCCGGCCCTGCCAAGTGCGACAAGGATGCGCGTTCCCCGCGCGCGTACGGCTTCGGGAGAGCGGCAGGCGAATACGGAGGCATGGTCAGTGACATGCTTCGCGTGCCTTACGCCGACGCGATGCTGGTGCGCGTTCCGGCGGGCATCGAGCCGGTCAACCTCGCCAGCGCTAGTGACAACATTCCCGACGCCTATCGTGCGGTCGGCCCCGCGCTCGCGCGAACGCCCGGCGCGCCCGTGTTGATCGTAGGAGGCTCTGCGCGCAGCATCGGCCTTTACGCTGCGGGACTTGCCGTAGCCTTGGGCTCCTCGCGTGTCGACTATCTGGATCATGACAGAGAGCGCCTGGAGGTGGCGCGAGCGTACGGCGCCCATCCCGTAGAGCTCGCGCGCCCCCTGCACGACGCCTTCTCCTGGCGAGCGCCTCGCGATGGCTATCCGATCACCGTAGACGCCAGCAGCACGGGAAGCGGACTGCGGCTGGCGGTCCTCGCGACCTCAGCCGGGGGACACTGTACAGGCGTTGGCTTTTACTTGCGTAAGCATACGCCCCTGCCGCTGTGGAAGATGTACATGAAGGACGTCACACTCCACATCGGTGTCAGCCATGCGCGCGCGCATTTGCCGGCGGTGTTGTCGCTCATCGAGCGCGGCGCCTTCGATCCTCAGCGCGTGCGACCTCTCGTCGTGGATTGGAGCGATGCGCCCGAAGCGCTCCTCGAGGATGCAACCAAGGTCATCGTGCGGCGAGCACCGGGCTCGGCGCAGCGCGGCATCGGACCTGCGTCGTCAGCTCATCGCGCATGATCGCGTGTGCACCGTGCGTGACGCGAACGCGCATCGGCGGCGGCAAGATCGCAACCTTGTGTCTTACCCGAGTTGGCACAGCGCGGTGCCCGCTGGCGCAGCTTGGCACGCGTGCGCGCCGCTGACGTTCACGTTTGTACGGGCACACGCCGTGCATCCAGGCGCCGTTCGGTCGGGTGCGCACGAAGGCGCGTCGACCGAGGAGGGAGCGGCGAATGAGAACTTGGATTCGGGAGAGGGGAGCCTGTGCGCTGTCTGCGGCGGTCGCGCTCGGCTGGGTTGGCGGGAGCGCGCGGGCACAGGAGTGCGAGCGCGACGCGGACTGCGGCGCCGGCTACGTTTGCTACGTCTATGCTGGACAGTCGTGTAGCGGACGCGCGTGTCGCGACGGCGAGGCGTGTCCGCCGCCAGTCTGTGAGACGTACCAGTATGGAAGCTGCGAAGGCGCGCCGTGCACGGCCGATGCCGACTGCCCCGCGCCGATGCTGTGTCACGCCGAGAGCTATGAGGAGTGTGATCGTGTCCCGGCGTGTGCGGCCGGGGAGAACTGCGCCACTCGGTCGCCGTCGAGCTGTCGCGAGGTGCTCGGGCCGGCCACGTGTCGCGAACCCTATGAGCTGCCCTGTCGGGTCGACAGCGATTGCGGACCGGGCTTTCGCTGCACTGAGGATGTGGTCGGCTGGTGCACCGGCTCCGCGGGCAAAGATGAAGCAGGCGATGGCGGGATAGTGCCGCCCGTCTGCGGCGAAGAGCCGACCGGTACCTTCTCGTGCAGACTGCTCGAGCTGCCTTGCACCAGCGCCGCGGACTGTCCGGTCGGCTTCGTATGCGAGCCGGAGGACACCACCGTCGCCGACTGTTCAACACCGAAGCCGCGCAACGACGACGGCGGCGCGGGCGACGTGCCTGACCAAAGCTGTCCGCCCGTGAGCCCGCCGCAAAGCCAGTGCTTGCCAGCCCACTGGGGTAGCGGCACGGGCGGCGGCGACTCCAGCACTGGCGTCAGCAAAGACGCCGGACTCAGCCAAGGCGGCACGAGCGCGGACGCCGGCAGCGGCGGGTCGCGCGACACCTCTGCCGGCGGCGACAACGGCGGCGACCCGGGTAGCACATCGCACGGCGACGACGAGGAGGAGCCGCCGGCATCGTCCGGGCATCCCTCGCATACGCACTCGCGCCACGGGGAATGGTGGTTTGGCGGGTTGCGCCCCGGCTACGGCTGCGCACTCGGTGAGGGAGCCGATGCAGAAGGGCTCGGCACTTGGCTGCTGGTCCTGAGCAGCGTGTTCGGGCTGAGCCGGCGCCGGCTTGCGGCGCGCGCGTGAAGCGCGCGCGCTGAGCTGGCACCGCTCGTGCGGCGCGAGGGCTGTGCGCGAGCTGAAGGAGCTGAAGGGGCCGGGTGGGTCTCGGAATCTGGCGTTCGACCTTTTCACGTTGGCGACGTGGCTGCGGGCAGAACTGGGAGAAGCTGGCCGGGAAGACTCGCTCGCGAGCGCGAACGCGGCCTCGCCGGCTGGTCCTTGCACGAGCCCGACGTGGCAGCCTACGCCGCGTCGACTTCGATCCGCGTGATCACGCCGGCGCGTCGTCGGGCGAGCTGCTCCACGTGCTCTCGTCACTCGAACGCCGCTCGCCCCGCTGGGACAGCGACCCCGAATCCGCCCGCGCCGCCCTGAGTGCTGCAGTGACGTCTGCTCGGCCGGAAACTGACATTCAAACAGCTGCTTCGGGTAACCGCCCTGCCCAACCACCTCGGTGCTTCAGCCCGAACGGTTCGAGCGTCGATCGCGATCGAGCGCACCATCGCAGGACTCTCTCACCGACGATCTCCTCAGCCCCCGCAATACGGAGCCGCGCTGCTCGCGTCGCTGCACGGAGCGTTGGTTGGGCAATCGAGATTGTTCGAACACTCGTAGGTGCAGCGGTTCGGGGCTCCCCCGACGTTTTCGCAGATAGCGCCCTTGCCGCAGTCCTTCTCCACCATGTCCGTGGCGCACGGCGTGTCCGACGTCAATGCGGTGACGGCCTCACACGTCGTGACCTGCGTATTGTGCGAACAATAGTCAGCAGACGCCGCGCCGCTCCGGCTGGCCGCCGTCAGCGTCGTCCGGAACGGATTCATGCACCCAGACGCCTTCGCGCGCATGCAGTAATACCCCATATCCATCGTGCCAAACGGCACGGCGACGCACTTGTGATCCATCAAGCACTCGCTATCTGACTTGCACGCCCGACACGCCGCCAACGAGTTGCGCTTCGTCGTCGTGCACGTGAGCGTCTCCGGATCGCACGCGGTCTCGCCGCAGTCGGTCGCCTCCGTCTCAGGCGTGCAAGCGACGCACGTCCCTTGATGACACACAGGCTTCCCAGCAATCTGCGAGCAATCCGCATTCGCCATGCATCCCGTGCACGCGTCGTCAGCGCACCGCGACGCCCCAGCCTGTTTGCACTCACTGTTCGCATTGCACGCGACGCAGGTGTTCCCGCCGGTCTTGCAGACCTTCCCAGCCTGCGTGCAACGCTCTGCGCTCGCGCTGGTGCACTCCACACACGCCCCGCTCGCCGCGCAGGCAGGCGTGGTCGGGAAGAGCGCGCAGTCGCTCGCCGCCATGCAGCCGGTGCACGCGAACGCCTCGCAGCGCGGGTTCTCAGGCTGGGTACACTGCGCATTGCTCTCGCAGCCAACACAGGCGCCACCGGCCGAGCAGTGGACGCGGGCGTCGGGCTTGCCCGTGCAGTCGCTCTCCTGCCGGCACTCGGAGCAGTTGGAGCAGCCGGCGTCGAGGCTGCCGGCGTCGAGGTCGGACGTGGCGTCGAGGTCGGACGCGTCGTTGAGTGCCCCGCCGTCGTCCATGACGGAGTCGATGCCGGTGTCGAGGTCGACGAGCTTGGTGGGGTTTGCGACGCAGCCGCCGATCCACAAGGTGATCGCTGGAAACCAGGTTGCGTGCCGCCTCGCCTGATGCATCAGAACCTCCGTCCAGCTTCGGTTGAGCAGCGCTCGCCGTGGTCGCGTTCGCGCATGATGTCGCGATCCACAAACCACCGCGTCCACTGCGATACCTGTCAGCGCGATCCAGGGGGAAGCGCGCTTCCAGGTGAGACTTTCCTGCCGTACCCTTCGACGCTCAATGTACTGCTTGCGGACGACATTCGTACAGAAGCCTGCAGGCGCGAGGCGAATGCTCACGATGCGTTTCCGCTGCCGCGGTTTCAGGGCCAGCTGACCTGTCCGTGCGCGTGCATAGGCCGTGGATGCCCCGCTGCGGTCCGGTCGCTCGCCGGCAAAGTACGTACCAGGATGAAGGTCGCCGGCACGCACACGACGGCCCGCGCGCGCCTCGCTGAGGTACGAGCGAGGCGGAAGGCGGGCGCTCAGGTGCCGTGCTGAATATGCCGGGAACGGCTCAGCCGAGCTCGGAGACGATCGCGTTGAGCGTCTTGCGCGCATCGCCGAGCACCATGACGGTGTTGGGCTGGACGAAGAGCTCGTTCTCGATGCCGCTGAAACCGGAGCCGAGGCCGCGCTTGAGCACCATGACGGTACGCGACTGCTCGACGTTGAACACGGGCATGCCGTAGATCGGCGATTTGGGATCGGTCTTGGCCGCCGGGTTGGTCACGTCATTGGCGCCGATGACGAAGGCGACGTCGGCGGTGGCGAACTCGGAGTTGATGTCCTCCAGCTCGAACACCTCGTCGTAGGGGACGTTGGCCTCGGCCAGCAGCACGTTCATGTGGCCGGGCATGCGGCCGGCGACGGGGTGGATGGCGTATTTGACCTCGACGCCCTCGGCCTTGAGCTGGTCGGCCATCTCGCGCAGCGCGTGCTGCGCCTGGGCCACCGCCATGCCGTAGCCCGGCACGATGATGACGCTGGAGCTGTTCTTCATCAGGATGGCCGCATCCTCGGCCGAGCCGGCC
>CAZYWR010000135.1:0-8087 GCA_964651185.1 uncultured Polyangiales bacterium | reverse complement strand
GAGCGCTTCGTGGGCGATCACGAACTGCGCGCGTGCGAGCTCGCGCTCGCCTCGCGCGACCAAGCTGAGCCCCTGGAACATCGCCGCGAGCCCCGGCGCGGCCTTCGCGCGCATGCGCTGCAGAGCGCGGATTTGCGCCTCCAGACGCGCCAGCAGCGCCGTGCGCGCTGCGCCGCGTGCGTCCGGCAACATGCGCGCGATCGCGGTCGAGAGCACGGCCGCCATCATGAAGCGGCTGGCCGGCGTACGCATGAGAAAGCTGCGCGCGTGCCCCTCGCGCTGGCCCTCGATCCAGGACAGCAACTCGCCCGGCCGCTCGTAGCCGACGAGCGAGGACTTGGCGACGAAGTGGCCGAAGTGAGTAGCCGAGAACGGCTGCGCGGGCCAGGGCGCCAGCGCCGCCTCGAGCTCCGCGAGCCCGTCGTCCGGTCGATCTTGCACCATCCAGCGCAGACTCGCGCACCCCATGCCGCTCAGCGCTGCCAAGGCGTAGCGATCGTCGCGCGCCTTCGCCTCCTCGACCCAACCGCCGGTGTGGCGCGCGATCGCCCCCAAGTCGCCCGTGTAGAACCACGCGAAACCGAGATATTGGCGCGCCGAGGTCAAGAGCCACGGCTCGCCCGGACAGCGCGTCTGCAGCAGGTCGTGCGCTTCCGAGAGGTGCGCCGGGGCCTCGGCGAAGCGGTTGCGCGCGACGCACGTGATGCCTCGCAAGAGCTCGATCTCGGCGATCAGCGCGGGCACCGCCACGCGCTCGGCGAGCTCGCGGCTCTGGGCGAACAGATCGCCGTGATCGCGGTCGGGGGAGCTCAGCGTGCGAAACAGCGCCTCGAGCGCGAGCGCGCGCGCCGCGTGGATCGGTTCGCCCGCGTCGAGGGCGCGCGGCAGATACTGCGCGACCAAGCTCCAGCCCGGCAGATACCAGATCACGCTGACCGGCGGGCTGAGCCCATGCAGCGCGTCGAGCGCGAGCCGCTCTCGCTCCGAGCTGCTCGCGTGCTTGGCTTGCAATGCGCCGCCCCGCAAGCGCACGCGGGCGCGTTGCCAGGCGATCTGGACGAGCGCCGAACGCTCTTTTTTCGGCAAGGAGAGCCCGAGCTCGCGCAAGAGCGCTGCCGCCGCCCGCATGCCCTCTTCGACCTGCGCGCTCTGGATGAGATGTTGAGCCGCCCAGATGCGCAGGCGCACGGCCCGCTCGCCTTCTGCTTGTTCAGCGCCGAGCTGGAACATGCGCGCCGCTTCGGCGCTGCGCCCGGCGCGCGCCAAGGCTTGTCCGCGCTGTTCGAACAGCCTGCGCAAGAGGTCGGGCTCTTCGACGTGTGACTCTCCCGTGAGGAGCTCGATCGCGCGCGCGTAGTGCTGTTCGGCCTGGTTGAAGGCGAAGGCAGAGAGCGCGCGGTGACCGGCCTGCTCATGGGCCGCGCGCGCGGGTGTTCGTTGCTCGGCTTCGTCCCACAGCCGCGCGCGCTCGGCAGGCTCGCCGGTCTGGCTCTGCTCGAGGGCGGCCGCGAGCGCGCCCGCATAGCGCCTGCGCTCCTCCGTCGCGAGCATGGCGAGCGCCACGCGCCGGACATAGTCGTGATAGCAGGTCAGCAGATCTTCGCCCCGGCGCTGCAGCAAGGCTTGTGCGAGGAGGGCGGTCACTGCATCGCGCGGAAGCTCGCGCTCTCGCATGGCCGACGCGTAGACATCCGCGCGCACGGGCCGGCCCGCGAGCGCGGCGAGCGATAAGAGCGCACGCGCGTGTGGCGCGAGGGCGGCGATGTGCGCTTCGAGCGCCGCGCGCAGAGTCGGCGTGCGGCCCGAAGATTCGCCCGGAGCGCGCTGCTCCTGCTGCGCCAACTCGCGCAGAAACAGCGGATGGCCCTTGCTTTCGCGCACGAGCTCCGCGAGCCGCGCCGGCCCGATCGACCAGCCGACGAGCCCGCCCGCGAGCGCGCTCGCGGCTTCGTCGGAGAGCCCTTCGAGCCGGACGTGCTCGCACTGCGGCTGCGCGCGCAGGCGCTGGATCGCCTCGGCCACGGCGGGCTCGAGCTCGGCGCTCGGCCGCAGCGTGCACAAGATCAACATGGGCAGCTTGGCGCGTCGCTCGATCAGCGCGGACAAGAGCGCGAAGCTCTCGGCGTCTGCCCACTGTAGATCGTCGATCACGAACAGCAGCTCGGAGCGCGTGCACAGGTTTTCGAGCAGCTCGAGGAGGCAGGCGCGCGCCGCGAGCTTCTGCGCGGCGGGCTCGGCGGGGAGCCCCTTCTTGGGCGCGTCGGCGATGGCCGGCACGCGGCTCAAGACGGGGAAGAGCTGCGCGAGCAGCGCGGCGCGCCGCGGCAAGAGCGCTTCGCACTGTGGATTCGGCAGCGCCGCGAGGACCGCGGCGAGCCGGTCCACCGCGCCGTCGAACGCTTTGAAGGCGAGCTGCTCGCCCTCGTAGCAACGGCCGTCGAGCACGTACAGCGCGTCCCACTTCGCCCGCAGCTGGCGCGCGAACTCGGCGACCAAGGCGGACTTGCCGACCCCGCTCTCGCCCTCTACGAAGACCATCAGCAGTCCTTCGTCGCAGGTGCGCTCGAAGAGATCGCTGAGGCGGGCGAGCTCTCGCTCGCGACCGGTGAAGCGCAGCTCGCTCGGCGCGAGCTCGGGCGTCCCGTCCGCGGCCAGGAGCGCGCGCTCCCGCGCAGGTCTCATCGCCGCCAGCGCGTGCGCGACTTCCTGAAGCCGCGGGCGCGCGGCCGGCTCGGTCGCGAGCATACGCATGGCGAGCTCGTAACAGGGCTCGAGCTCGCGTGGCACCGCGCTGCGCTCGACTCCGGCGCGCTTACGCTGGATGACCTCGAACGGAGTCGCCCCCACGAACGGCAGCCGACCGAGCAGACTTTCGTACAGACATACGCCGAGCGCATACACGTCGCTCTCGGGGCTCGGACGCGCGCCCGCGAGTTGCTCGGGCGAGGCGTAGTCTGCGGTCCCGACGGGCGCGTCGTCTCGGTCATCGCCGCTCCGCGCGATCAGGCCAAAGTCGAGCAGCGCGACGCGCCCCTCGGCGGTGACGGAGACGTTGGCCGGCTTGAGATCGCGGTGGACGAAGCCGGCCTCGTGCAGCGCCGTCAGAGCCCGGGCGAGCGCGCTCATCACGTGGAGCAGGCGCGCGCGATCGAGCTGCCCCTCGGGTCGCACGTACGCGAGCAGCTCCGCGCCTTCGATGAGCTCCATCGCGATGAACCAGCGGCCCTGATCCTCGAGCAGGGCGTCGAGGCGCACGAGGTTCGGATGATGAACGTCCTGGAGCGCGCGAAACTCGCGCTTGAAGCGCTCGAGCGACTTGCCGCCGCTGCGAATCAGCTGCTTCAGCGCCACGTTCTTGCCCGTCTTGACGTCGCGCGCGACGCTCACGCTGCCAAAGCCGCCGCTCGCGATCGGCGCGAGCAGCTCGTAGCGGTCGCACAAGAGCTTCACGGCAGGCTGGACCGGCAAGCGTTCGCGCTCGAGCAGAAGCGGTAAGGTGGGGCAGCTCATCGTCAGGGCGCAGAGCGGCAGGTGCCAGCCTTGAGAACGGTACGTCTCGAGGACGCCTTCGCGTGCGCGCTGCCCGTGTTGGCCGCCGTCGAGCAGCGACTCGAGAAAGAGCGCCAGGTGGCGGTGGCCCAGCCGCAGCCGCTCGAACTCGCTGCGCGCCTGCTGCGCGTGCTCGAGGGCGCGCGCGCGGCTCCCCTCGAGGGCCTCCACTTGGGCGCCGATCAGGCTCGCGTAGCTGCGCATCGCCGGCGCACGCCGGCGCAGCCAGCGCGCGCAGTCTTGCGCCTCGCGCAAGAGCGCCGTGCGCTCGCCAGAGGGTGCCGCGACGCACGCGTGGAGCAGGGCCTGCGCGCGCAAGGTCACCCAGGTCTGGCGGCCCGTGCGCGTCGCGAACAGACTGGCGCGCTTGCGCTGCGGCTCGAAGCTCTCGAGCCAATGCAGCGCCGCCGGTCCGCCGCGATAAAGGAGCAGGTAGGACTTGCTCAGGAACAGCCCGAAGTGAGCGAACGAGAAAGGCTCGGCCGGCAGGGCCGCCGAGCAGGCCGCGTGCTCGGAGAGCCCTTTGTCTGGCGCGTCGGCCATCAGATGGCGCAGAAAGGAGTGGCCCATGCCGTGCAGCAAGGCTTCGCTCAGGATGTCGTTGTGCTCGCGCACCTCAGCGAGCCAGAGCTCCGCGTGCCGCGCCAGGCGCGCGTGCTCGCCGAGGTGGTTCCAGGCAAAGCCCAGATGATAGCGGATATGCGTCAGGAGCCACGGCTGCTCGCGGCAGTGTTCGCGCGCGAGCTCTTGGGCCCGCTCGAGACATACGCTGCCGCCGAGGAAGTCGAGGCCGGCCAGCCGCGCCGAACCTTCGACGTAGGCTTGTCCGGCGAGCACCTGCGGATCGGTGGATCCTTGCGCCAGCAGCTTGCGACTCTTCTCGAACAGCGGCTGTCCTCGGGCGAGCGAGTGGCGGACGGTCGCGAACCAGCCATGCTCCGTGAGCGCGAGGCCGATGTCCGCGCGCGAACCCGCGCGCTGGCCGAGGCGCATGCGCTGGCTCGTGAGCGGCAGCATCGTGCGCGGATCCACGACGGTCAGCACGCCGGCGAGCTGCCGCAAGACCTCGAGCACCTGCAAGCGCTCTCGAGGCGCTTCCTTGCGAGGTCGGCCGAGCGCCTGCGTCCACGCTTCGAGTCGCATACACAAGCTGTCCCACACGAAGCGCACGAGCGAGCCGAGCGTGCCGAGCGGAACGCGGATCCCGAGGTCCGTCAACAAGGCGTGCGCGACCCGAAAGCCCTCGTTGATCTGCGCGCTCAGCAGCAGGTTCAGCGCGGCGTGGGCGCGCAGGCGCATGCGCGTATCGCCCTGCGCGGCGTCTGCGCACTGCTGAAATAGGAACGCTGCCTCGCGGCTCTGGCCTGCACAGGCGAGCGCCTGGGCCCGCTGCACCGTCAATTGCTGCGCGGCTGCGTCGCCAGCGCGACCGATGAGCTCGATGGCGCGGCTGCACAGCTGCGCGGCCCGTGCAAACGCCAACGTGTCGAGTGCGTGGGCGACGGCGCGCTGGTAGGCGTCGATGGCGCGTTCGCGCTCGCCGGCGAGCTCCCAGTGGTGCGCCTGTTCTGCGGCGTCGACCTCGCGCGCTGCGTTCAGGGCTCCTGCGAGCTGGCGATGCAGGACGGTGCGCCGAACCGGACCCATCAGCGCGCTCACGGTGCGCCGAATGCGATCGTGATAGCAGCCGAGCTCGTGCGCCTTGCGTAGGCGGAGCAGCTTGGCCGCCAGCAGCTGGCGCGCAGGCTCGTCCACGTTGGGCACGCCGAGCGCATGCGCGAACACGTGGCTCCCGTGGGGCCGCGCCGCCAGCGCGACCAGCTCCAAGAGCTCGCGGGCGCGCCGATCGAGCCGCTCCACGCGCGCGCGCAGCGCGTCCTCGAGCGTGAGCTTGCCGCGTGCGCCGAGCTCCTGACTCTGCGTGTATTGGACGAGCTCCTGCAGGAACAGCGGGTGTCCGTCGCTCTCGTCGGCGATCATGTCGAGCCACGCGTCGGGCGCGCCCTCACCGAGCAGCTTGCGGGCGAGCGCCTTGCTCTGCGCGCGCGGCAAGCCCGCGAGCGGCACGATCACCGTCTCCCTCCAGTCGCGCAGCACCCTCATCTGCGCCTGCACCTCGGCGTCGAGCTCGTCGCGCGGGCGGATGGTCGCGAGGAACAGCAGCGGCGGCGGCGCGGCATCTTCGATCAGCGCCTGCAACATGCGAAACGACTCGGCGTCTGCCCACTGCAGGTCGTCGACGACGAGCACCAGCGGCCGCTCTTCGGCGAGTTTGTTCAGCAAGGCGGCGAGCGCGGTGAACGCCTCGAGCCGGCGCGAGGTGGGATCGGCCGAGACACCCTCGCGCGGCGCGCCGGCGATCGCAGGGACGTTGCGCAAGACCGGAAAGAGCTGGCCGAGCAAGGTCGCGCGCACCGGCAACAACGCTGCGCTCTCGCCATCGCGCAGGCCGCGCAGCAGCTTGGTCAGCTCGTCGATGCAGCCGTCGAACGCCTTGTACGAGACCTGCTCGTTCTCGTAGCAGCGGCCGCGCAGCGCCCAGAGCGTCGGATGGCGGGCCGCGCTGCGGCGCAGGAACTCCGCCACCAGCTCGCTCTTGCCTACGCCGCTCTCGCCCTCGACGAGCACGATGCGCGGTTCGCTGCGGTGGGTCGCGGCCAGGGCGCGCTCGAGGTGCTCGAGCTCCGCCTCGCGCCCCGCGAACAGCTCGCCACGCTGTTGCGGCGACCGCCACGAATGCGCCGTCGATAAGGAGCTCCGGCCCCCTCCGAGCACGCCCGAGACTTCCTCGGCGGCGGGCCGCTCGCTCGGATCGATGGCGAGCAGCCGCGCGCACAGCTCGTCCAGGTCGCGGGGCACGTCGGCGCACAACGACGACGCGCGCGGCGCTTCGTTCTGCTGCTTGGCGATCATGATCGCGAGGCCGCTGTCGCCTTCGAACGGTGCCTGGCCGGTCAGCGCCTCGAACAGACAGACGCCGAGCGCGTAGTAGTCGACCGCGGGGCCGACGGGCTGTGCCGTCGCTTGCTCGGGCGCCATGTAGCGCACCGTGCCCACGGTGTTGATGCTGATCGTCTGTCGCTCGGCGGCGATGCTGGTGACCAGACCGAAGTCGAGTAACACCACCCGCCCGTCGGGCCGTACGCGTACGTTCGAGGGCTTGAGGTCGCGATGCAACACCCCGAACTCGTGCAAAGCGCGTAGCCCTTCGGCCACGCCGGAAAGCGCGCTGCGCAGGCGACCCTCGTGGAAGGGGCGCCCGCCCGGCTCGCCAGCGCGAATGTAGGTGAGCAGGTCGGTGCCGGGGACGAGCTCCATCACGATGAGCCAGCGACCGGCCTCTTCGATGAGCTCGTGCAGGGCGACCAGGTTGGGATGGTGACAGCCGGCGAGCGCGCGGAACTCGTTCTTGAAGCGCGCGATCGCGTCTGCGTGCGGCGTCTCCAGCTCTTTCACCGCCACGCGCTCGCCGGTGCGCACGTCGACCATCTCGTAGACGGCGCCGAACCCGCCCGCGCCGAGCTGGTTTTCGACGCGAAAGCGCGACGTCAGCGCCGTGCCGAGGCTCCCGCGAATCGCCATCTCGCCCGATCTAGGGTGCGCGCGATTGTGCGCCCTGTCTCTGGCGAGAAGATGCGCAGGATTCCTCCGAGCCAGCGTCGATGTGGGCAGGCAACGCAGCGACGCGCGTCCGCAGCGAAGGACGGCACACGATCGTTCGCGAGCTCAACGCGTGAACTCGGTCACCTGATCGCCGGGCGTGGTGATGTGCAGCACGTTGTTGTCCGGGCCGAGCCAGACGCTCAAGCGAATCGCGGCGCTATCGCCGAGGAGCAAGACGGCATCCGCGTTGACGCCGGCGTCCGTCGAGAGCTGTCCGAGCAGATCGAGCTCGCCCGAAAACAGGTCCGCCGGCGTGCCCGCATCGCCCTGCGCGTCCGCCCCGAACGCCGCCGCGATCATAGAGATGTCGGAGAGCGGACAGGGGCTCGCGCTGGCGCAGGCGATGCTGCAAGCGGCGGCGCGCGGCCTGCTCGCCGGCCCGAATTTCAGCACGATCGGCAGAGAAAAAGAGGTCGACGACGGCGGCAGAGGAGGGGACATCAGCGTGCCGTGCCACTCTCCCTGCAGCGCGTGCGCGAGCGTGGCCAGGGTGTTGTCTTCGTCGCGACCGAGGGTCTCGGTGCCATCGCCGACCGTGACCGAGTCGGCGCAAGCCGGAACGAGCGCGAGGACGAACCACATCCATGACGTGCGCATAAGCATCTAGTCGCCACCCGTGTGCGCGTCACTTCGCGCGCGCGCATGCGCGTCGTTTCGCGCGCTCGCTTCGACCAGCGCGCGCAGGCGCGGTCCGTGCGCGGAGTCCGGGTAGTCTCGCGCGAAGCGGCGCGCGCGCGCGCCGGCGCGATCGAGCTGGCCGGCGCGCAGCAGCACCTCGATCGCGAGCGCTTCGCGCTCCTGCGCGAGTGCGCCTCGAGGGTACAGCTGCTCGTGCCGCGCGAGCAGCGCGAGCGCCTCGTCGAGCGCGCGGTCGG
>CAZYWR010000134.1:0-2288 GCA_964651185.1 uncultured Polyangiales bacterium | reverse complement strand
AGCCGGGCTCGCGGGCGCGCCCAACGGCGGCGGTGGGCTCAGCTCGCCCTCGGGTGGTACGGCGAACTCCGCCGACCTCGCGCGCTTTGCCGCCGGAGCCGGGCGTGCCGCGCTCGCGCCACGCGCGAGGTCACGAGCCGGTGCTTCGCGCGCGCCAGGGAGAGCTTCGTCAGCCATCTCACGGCTCGCGCGCGCTGTCGTGGCGAAGCGAGCCGGCGCCTGCCCGCGCATGTGTGGCGCCGGGGCTGCGGGCTCTGCCATCACGGGCGCGTCGCGACCGCCGGCGCGTGTAGGCCGGCCCTGCGCGGGCCGCGATAGAACGCTCGTCGGCGATCGATCCTCGCGCGCCACCGATGGCCCGTTACTCGGCTCCAGGGGCGGCGCTTCCTCGCGCGCGCCCGGTTCGACGGGCTGCCGCTCGCTGGTCGCAGTCTCCGCGTGGGGGGCCCGCGGGTGCGCGCCGGCCTCGGGAGCGGCGCGCTCCTGCTCACGCAGGACGACGAACAGCGCCGCGGCCGCGACTGCCAGCGCCGGGAACACCCAAGTGGTGCGCAGCCACGCGCGCACCTTCTTCGGCTCGGCTGGAGGCGCCAGCGTCGCCTGTGTCCCGCGTGCTTCGGCCTCCGCGGCGGCGAGCAACGCCGAGCGAACGCGGGCGGGCGCCCGATCCAGGGGCTCCACGCGCAGCTCCTCGCGCGCGCGCTTCAACGTGCCCTGGAGCGATTCGAGCTCGCGGCGGCAGGCCTCGGACTCAGCCAGGGTTTCCTCGAACGCGCGCAGCTCTTCACCAGCGAGCTCTCCGTAGAGATAGTCGACCACGCGTTCGCGAAACTGCTCGAGCGTGAGCTTCACGAGGCCACCTCCGGGCTCGCGCTGTCTTCGCGCACCGCCGCGAGCTCGTGTCGGAGTCGCTCGAGGGCGTAGCGCATCCGGCTCTTCACGGTCGCCTCGCTCGCGCCCACGGCCTGCGCGATCTCCGCGAACGGCAGCTCCAAGACTTCTCGCATCACGAACACCTCGCGCTGTGCTTCCGGCAAGGCCGCGATGGCGCGCTCGAGCGCAGACGCGAGCTCGCGGGTCAGCGCACGCTTTTCGCCGCCTGGATCCGTGCCCGAGAGCCGCTCGTGCAAGCGCGGCGCACCGTCCTCGTCGCCGGCAGCGCCCGGCCCATCCAGCGAGAGCGCGCGGCGATGGACCGCTCTGCGCGCGTGATCCACACACAAGTTGCGGCCGATCGTGTAGAGCCAGGTCGAGAACTTCGCGCTCGGCCGCCAATCGGCAGCGCCTTTGACCACGCGCATGAAGGTCTCTTGCAGCAGGTCTTCGGCCGCGGTGCGGTCGCGCGCGAAGCGCCGCAAGAAGCTCCAGAGCGGCTGCTCATAGCGCGCCACCAACTCGGCGAACGCCGCTACGTCGCCGCTCTGATAGGCCACCATCAGCGCCTCGTCCGAGCGCACGCCGGCGATTGTCGCACGCCGCTCAGTCGCGCAGCCAATCCGCGGGCGGACGCGCGTAGGGGCGCCGCGCCAGCGGGAACGGCTGCGCGGTCTGCCGCAATGCCAAGTCCGACCCGTCGGATTCGAGATCGACTTCGATCCCGAGCGCGTAGAGCCCTGCGCCGTCGTTGTAGCGGAGGCCCAGGAGCGCGCTGGGCCGGGAGGCGTGCGCACGCACGAACTCGACCTCCCGGATCTGCGAAGAGATGGCCTCGCCGAATTCGGTGCCGAGCCCGGAGCGCTCCCGACGCGCTGGGGCCTGCGCGGCGGAGGTCTCCGCTGGCGCATCGGTCCTAGGCGCCCCGCGCGGGGCCGAAGCCGGCGCGGACGGTGCACGCGCGCCCGCGGCCCTTCCGCTGGAAGCGCGGTCCTCGCGTCGCGCTGCGCCCTCGCTCGCTTCGCGGCGAGGCGCCGCGGGAACGTACACGGGCGCGCTCGGACGCGTGCGCTCGGGAAACACCGCCACCCCGATCACGCCCACGTTGCGGGCGCTCCCTGTTTTGGCCGCATACGACTCGCTCACCGCGGCGAAGCGGAACGCGGCAGCTTCGCGCTGACTCAACCGCCAGCCCTCGATATCGACGTACCCGTACGCGGGCACGAGATAGCCGCGCTTGCTCGCATAGTCGGCCGGCTTTCCGTCGATCACGTCGAGCCCGTCGACGGAGGCGACGGCTTCGATGCGGCGCCCGGAGCGATTGTGGACGCGCAGCACGTAGCGGCTGCCTTCCTGCCCGAGCACGTAGCTCTCGCCGGCGTGCATGAAGCTGCGGGCCGGCGCGCCGTCGACCA
>CAZYWR010000133.1:0-3126 GCA_964651185.1 uncultured Polyangiales bacterium | reverse complement strand
CGAAGCCCGCGCGCTCGGCGATTACGTGCGCGATCACCTGCACGCACGGACCCGCGCCGGCCACGCGCTGCGCACGAGGATCGGCGACGTCTCGCTGGCGCCAGCGCCCGAGGGAGAACTGCTGCGCGTACGAGCGACGATGGTGCCTCGCCAAGCCGGTCGGCCAGACGCGCCGGCGCGCGAAGACTCGGTGCGTTGGATCGAGCTGCGCTGTGACGCGATCCTGCACCGCGTCGTCAGCCACAACATCTACGTGTTCGTACGCCGTGACCTCGCCAACGCGCTGCTCGGAGATCAACCCGAGCTCGCCGGCATGATGCATTACCAACAGCCCGCGCTCGTGGTCGACCGCACCGGCGGAACGTGGTGGCGGGGCTTCAAGGCGCTGTTCGCGCTCGGGCTACGCCACATCCGCGAGGGAACCGATCACCTGTTGTTCTTGCTGCTCTTGTTGCTTCCCGCTCCGCTCGTCGCTGAGCGAAAGCGCTGGGGTGCTGCAGTCGGGGCGCGCCGGAGCCTGCTCCAGACTGGGAAAATCGTCACCGCGTTCACGCTCGGGCATTCCCTCACCTTGGTGCTCGGCGCGCTCTGGGGCGCGGAGCTGCCGGCCGCGCCGGTCGAGATCGCGATCGCGCTCTCGATCTTGGTCTCGGCCGTCCACGCGCTCTGGCCGCTGTTCGCCGGCCGCGAAGCGCTCGTCGCGGGGAGCTTCGGGCTCGTGCACGGGCTCGCGTTCGCGGCTGTGCTGGCGGGCTTCGGCTTCGACGGCACCTCGCTGGCCGTGTCCGTGCTCGGCTTCAACCTGGGCGTCGAAGCGATGCAGCTCGCGATCATCGCGCTGGTCATGCCTTGGCTCGCGCCCGCGAGCCGCAGCGCGCATTACCGATTCTTGCGCCTCTTCGGCGCGTGCTTCGGCTTTGTCGCAGCCGCGGGATGGCTGGCGGAGCGCGCGTTCGGCCTGCACACGCGGGTACCCGGCGTGGTGGAGGCTGTAGCCGCACACGCGCCCTGGCTCGGGGTGGCGCTCGTGCCGGTCGCGCTTTTGTGCAACTCATCGGTTGCGTATCGCAGGAGTCCGCGTTAGACGCAACCTGGAGGTTGCGAATGACGAAGAGCGACACCGACCGCATCGAGAAGCAGATCCGCCTGCGCGCGCCGCGCTCACGCGTGTGGCGCGCGATCGCCGACGCGGAGCAGTTCGGCACCTGGTTTCGCGTGAAGCTCGACGGCCCGTTCGTGCAAGGCGCAAGCATCCGCGGCCACATCACCTACCCCGGCTACGAGCACCTCACGATGGAGATGCAGATCGAGCGCATCGAGCCGGAGCACTACTTCGCCTATCGCTGGCATCCCTACGCGATCGACCCTCAAGTCGACTACTCCACGGAGCCCGCGACCCTGGTCGAGTTCCAGCTCGAGGAGGCAGACGGAGCGACCTTGCTGACGATCGTCGAATCCGGTTTCGACCGCATCCCGCTCGCGCGGCGCGCCGAGGCCTTCCGCATGAACGGTCAAGGCTGGAGCGGACAGCTGGAGAACATCGAGCGCTATGTCGCGCAAAAGGGCTAACGCCAACGCGGTCAGGTTCACCGAGGCGGCGCCGCTGTTCGCAGCGCTCGGCGACGAGACGCGGCTCGGCGTCGTGGCGCGGCTCTGCAGCGAAGGCCCCCTCTCGATCACAGCGCTGAGCGCAGACGCCAAGGTCACCCGTCAGGCGATCACGAAGCACTTGCATGCCTTGTCCGAAGCCGGTCTGGTGCGCGATCGCCGCGAGGGTCGCGAACGGATCTGGGAGCTCGAGCCGCGCCGCGTCGAGCTGGCGCGCCGCTGCCTCGATCAAATCTCGGCGCAGTGGGACGCCGCCCTCGAGCGCTTGCAGGCAATTGTCGAAGATGACTGAGCGAACGCGCGCATCGACGCGAGCGAGCACGACCGAATCCGCGAGGGGGCGACGCGCGCTCAGCCGCCCAGCGACCGCCCGCAATGCGGGGCAGCGATGCGCGCTCAGCCTGTCGGCCCGCGGCACCCGCTCAGCAGCGCTCCGCGCACACGATGGCGCCGGACTGCTCGCAGCGTGAGAGCCCGGGCGGGCAGGTCACGTTGCAGCTCGAGACCTCCGAGCACGCCACGCTGCAGGGCCCGTCGCAGGTGACGTCGCAGGCGCTCAGACGTGCACACTCCACCTGGCCTCCCTCGCCCACCTCGGCGCTGCACTGGGTCACGTCGGAGCAGCGCACGTCGCAGCGCGCCCCGCAACGGAACGAACAGCCGCTCGCGCGCGCACAGGCGAGGTCGCAGTCGTCGCCGCACTCGCTGTCGCACTGCGTCGCGTCGTTGCACGCGACCCGACAGGGCCCGGCGCAGCCGGTCGTACACTGATTGGTGCTCGCGCAAGACACGTCGCACCCGCCAACCAGACAGCCGATCTCGCAATCCGGCTGCCCGACACACACGCAGTGCTGCCCTCGGCAGTAGCCATGGTCATGATCGCAACCTGCCAGCGCGAACGCCGCGAGCAGGAGCGCATCTCGAAACCCAGCGTTCGAACCTCGCATCCCGGCTCGAAGCTGCCTCAAGCCATCACGTCGGGCTAGCCGACGCGACTCTGCGCGCCGACTTCGCCAGAAAAGACGTGCTGCTACACCCTCCTCCGCCTCTGCCCGGATGCGCGCCTCGGGATCGGCATCGTCGAGCAGGCCCGCCAGCGACTTGCCGCGACGGGTGGCGGGCCGTGACGTCGGGCGACCGGCGCGGGGCTGCTGGCGGAGTCCGTCGACGACGCGAATCGGCGCTGCTAACAGAGCGGGGCGCATTCGCCCGTGTTTCCGGGCGATGCGAAGCCGCCGCATGCCGCACCTGATCTCCCGCAAGAAGCGCATCTATCCGGTCAGCGAGCGGTTCGCGGGCTACCTCGCGCAGTACGATCGCAGCGTGCCTTTGCCGGTTCGTTACGACGAGCTCATGCGCTACGAGCAGGCCATTCCGCTCTACGATAAGGCGGGCCGCGACACGCTCTGGGTCAGCGTCCTGTACTCGGCGCAAGAGCAGGCCGAGGTGCGCGACGGGCTGATGCAGATCTACGCGCTGATGAAGGCCGGCGGCGACATGGAGGCCTTCGAGCATTTG
>CAZYWR010000132.1:0-6494 GCA_964651185.1 uncultured Polyangiales bacterium | reverse complement strand
CGGGCCGAAAATGCGCGGCGGGGACGCCGAGCCGGGAGTAGGGCGCGCACGGATCGTAGAGCTCGACCGCGACTTCGCGCTGCTCCGGGTTCACGCGCATGCCGCACGAGGCGCCCGCCGCGCGCGCGCGCGGCCCGAGCGTGCGCCACTGCGCGAAGGAGTTGAACACGATGTGATCGCTGAAGCGCAACACGTCGCGCAGATCCTGCTCGCTGAAGGCAGGGGCGTAGCAGTGCACCTCGCCGCCGAGCTGTTCGCGCGCGAGCTGGGCTTCGTGGGGCGAGCTCGCGGTCGCGCCGCTCAAGTACCTGGCGATCAGCGGGAACGTGCTCCAGGTGGCGAAGCCCTTGAGCGCCAAGAGCACCTTGCACTCCGCTTCGCGCTGCACGCGCGCGAGCAGCGCCAGGTTGTCTTCGAGTGCGGGCAGGTCGATGACCCAACAGGGCGAGTCGGGCACCTGCTCTGGGTCGATCGCGAGCATGCCTTTTTCGGGACGCGAGCTCATGCGCCCGTTCCTAAAGCGCCGGCGCGGGGCGCGCCAGGTGAGCCCGCGGCACCCTGGCTTGCGGCGCAGCTGGCCGCAGCGCCGCCCGCTCGGCCGGCGCGCGCGCTCGACCATCGCCGACACGACTTCGTTCCAGTTCTTGACGTGCGCCCGGAGCTTCGCGTCCAGCAAGAAGATGCTCAGTAAGTTCGGGCGCGGGACGGGTATCAGCGTGTAAGGTCGTACGTCCGGAAGGGCGATGCCGAGCGCGCGTGCGAGCTCGATGCCGGGTGGATTGATCATGTGGACCTCCCCGTGCGCGTCGAAGCTGATCGCGGGAAACGGCTCATAGGAGCGTAAGATCATGGTCAGCGCGGCCTGCGCTTCGCGCATGCTATCTGCGTCGAGCGCCGTCTCGCTGTACGCCGGGGCGAAGCCGGCCGCGAGCAGCAGCTGGTTGCGATCGCGGGGCGCTACGTCGAGCGCATCGCACAGCGCGCTCACGGCCTCGCGGCTCGGGCGGGCGCGGCCATTCTCGAGAAAGCTCAGGTGGTAGATGGACAAGCCGGCGCCCTCGGCGACCTGCTGCTGCGTCTGTCCGCGCCTTTGGCGAAAGGCGCGAAGAAGCTGTCCGACTGTTTGCATACCAAGGCGTGCGTTCGACTTGACCTCGCAGGTAATTGTCGCGGGCGCGCAAGCTCGGCGCGAGCCGCGCACGAGGGTCGACGCGGCCGGTGAGAACAGCAGCGGCTCGCTTCGAGCGGTCGCGGATGGAGCTACGCATGAATGGGGTAAGCAGCATCAAACTAGGAAACCGGCGGCATCGATCTCGTGATCGCGAACGCGGGCGTGGCGGGTTTGCGCGCCGCGATCCCGGTCTCGCGCGCGCCGTGGGAGAACACGCGCGAGATCGTCGAAGTGAACATGCTCGGTGCCGTCGCATCTTTGCTGGCGTTCGTTCCCGGCATGCTCGCGCGCGGCCATGGACAGTTGGTCGGCATTTCGAGCATCGCAGCCGAGTTTCCGAACCCGCGCACGCCGGTGTACGGTGCGGCCAAAGCCGGCTTGTCCTATCTGCTCAAGTCGATGGACATGGAGCTGCGTCCACGCGGGATCGCGGCCACCGTCGTGGAGCCCGGATTCGTGCGCACACCGGCGGCGGCCGGAGTCCGTGAGCCAATGCCCTTCATCCTCGAGACCTCGGTTGCGGCCGCGCGGATCGAGCGCGCGATTCGTCGAAGGAGCCGCATGGTGCGCTTTCCCTGGGCATGGGCGCTGCTGTTGCGCGTGGTTGCCAAGCTCCCTGCCGTGCTGAGCGCGGGGTTCATTCGACGCCTCTCCGCGGAGCGCCAAGCGCATTAGCGCGCGGCCGCAGCGGGCCGCTAGCGATCGAGCGTGTGCATCGCGCGTCTGGCGATCCGACAGGCGGGGGTTCGCCTTGTGGCTACTCTTCGAGCAAACCAGAGTCGACGGGTGGAACTGAAGATGGACGTCCGTAGCCGCTGCTTCGCCTGCCTTGTGCTGCTCGCGACATGGGCCGCCGCCGCGCGGGCAGATGCGCAAACCAAGCCGCCGGCGCCGCCGGCGAGCGCGCCGCAGCAGGCGGCCCCCGCGAATCACGGCAATGACCAGGACGAGAGCGTCGCGGATGACTCCCCGCGCGCGTCGATGGCGCAGTTCGTGGAGGCGTGCCGTGCAGGCCGCTTCCAGGACGCGGCCGAGTACCTCGACGTGCCGCGCGCGCTCAAAGGCCGGGAGGCGCAGCTGGCCGAACGGCTCAAGGCGGTGATGGACCGCAAGGCCTGGATCGACCTCGACAAGATCTCGCCGCTGAGCACGGGCGACTTGGACGACGGGCTGCCGCACAATCAAGAGGAGATCGGCCGTTTTCGCGACGCGCACGGCGTGCCTGAACCCGTGCGCTTGATCAAGCACCCGAGCGACCAAGGGCGCTGGCACTTCACCGCCAACACGGTCAGCAACGTCGATCGATGGTATGCGGGGCTCGACGACCGCTGGATGCGCGAGAACATGCCGGCGTGGCTGCTGCGCAGAGGCCCGCACGAGCTCCTGTTCTGGCAATGGTTCGCGTTGCCGCTGGTGTTGTTGCTGGCCTGGCTGGTCGGCTATGCGCTCAGCCGGCTCTCGGCCATGCTGTTGTCCGCCTTCACCGCGCGTACCTCGCTGGCTCGCGCGCGAGGCGTGATCCAGAGCCTGCGCAAGCCGTTCACGCTGTGTTGGGGCGTCGTCGTCGTCTTCGCGATCCTGCCCTGGCTCGATCTGTACCAGCCGGCGCTGCACTTCATTCAGGGGATCTTGCGGGCGGCCTTGTTGGTGGGCGTGTTCTGGATCTTGTCGCGCGGCGTCTCCATCGCGGGCACGGCCGTGACCCGCTCGCCGTGGGCGCGCCATCTCGGCGCGTCGAGCGCGCTCATCCCGCTCGGCACGCGGGTCGGGCACGTAGCCCTGTTCTCGCTCGCGCTGGTGGCGATCCTCTCGCAGCTCGGCTACCCGGTGGCGAGCTTGATCGCGGGGCTCGGCGTGGGCGGTCTGGCCGTGGCGCTGGCCGCGCAGAAGACGCTCGAGAACCTGTTCGGGGCCTTCGCCATCGGCGTCGATCAGCCGTTTCGCGAGGGCGACTTCGTCCGCGTCGACGACTTTTCGGGCACGGTCGAGTCGATCGGCCTGCGCTCGACGAAGTTTCGCACGCCGGACCGCACGGTGATCTCGATCCCGAACGGTAAGCTCGCAGACATGAAGGTCGAGTCGTTCGCCCGCCGCGACCGCCTGCGCTTCGCGTGCACAGTAAGCTTGGTATACGGTACGAGCCGCGAGCAGGTCCGCAAAGTCATCGCGGGCATCGAACGCTCGCTGGGCGATCAGCCCAAGGTCGCGCGCGACGGGCGCACCGCACGCTTTCTGCAGTTCGGGAGCTCCTCGCTCGACATCGAAGTCGCCGCCTGGTTCGAGACGCTCGACGGAGCGGAGTTTCAGCGTATGCGCGAGGAGCTCTTGCTCTCGTTCATGCAGGTGATCGAGGAGGCGGGCACGGCCCTGGCGCTGCCCATGCGCGGCATGCGGGGCTCGCATGAGCGTGCGCGCGAAGAGCTGGGGCGCGCCGAGCTGCGCGACGAGTAGAGGCTCGCAAGTCGCTAGAGGGCGCGCGCTGCACGTCTGCGAGGGCGATCGGTGACATCCCGTTCGTTAGCGCACCATCCTTACGATTCGTAAGGTAGCTTGGCTCTCTGACGCACCACGCTCGACGCCCATCCGCGCGCGCGAAATCGCAGCGATCAGGTCAGAGCAGGTGGGCGGAGCGTCCACTAAACACGCAACCCCCCAACGAGAGATCACCTCTCCGGATCGCCGAGCTGGCGTGCTCGGGCGCGATCCGCCGCACCGCGCGTTGTCTTGCGCGGCGCGGCGGCGGGGTCGAGCTGCGCCAAAAGACGGGAAGAGAAGATGACTAGGCTGTGGATGGTCATGTTTGCGATCGGGGCGCCGATCTCGACGATATGCGCCGCTGCGGAGGCGCAGCTGCCCGTGCCCAACGCGAGCGCGTTCGGCGTTCCCCTGCCGGGCCTCAGCGCGGCGGATCGAGCGGCCTTCTTCGACGGCAAGGCGGAGTTTTCGACGCCCGAGGAGCCGGACGAGGGCCTCGGCCCCGTGTTCAACGGAGACTCGTGCGCGAGCTGCCACGTGCTCGGCGCCATCGGCGGCGCCGGAACGGTGCTGGTGACGCGCTTCGGTCGCCTCGTGAACGGCGTGTTCGATCCCATGACGCAGCTCGGTGGATCGCTGATCCAGGCCAACGGCATCGGTCAGGAAGGCGCGTGCAACTTCGTCGGGGAGACGGTGCCGGCGTCGGCGACGATCGTCGCGCACCGACTCACGACCCCGCTGTTCGGGCTCGGCCTGATCGACGCGGTACCGGCCGCGACCCTGGAAATGATCGCGCTCTTGCAGCCTCCGAGCGTGCGCGGCCGAACGAACCGGGTGCTGGACGTCGCGACCAATCAGACTGTCGTGGGCAAGTTCGGATGGAAGGCGCAAGTGCCCAACGTGCACCAGTTCGCAGCGGACGCCTATCTGAACGAGATGGGGATCACGTCTCCGCTCTTTCCCAACGAGAACTGCCCGCAGGGCGACTGCTCCCTGTTGGCCTGCGATCCGCTGCCCGAGACCGGCGGTGCGGTCGAAGATGACGGCTCGGGGGTGACCGCGTTCGCCAACTTCATGAGCTTCTCGGCCCCGCCTCCGAGCCTCCCGCTGAGCCCGAACGCGGCGCTCGGCAACGTTCTCTTTGCGAGCACGGGCTGCGCGAGCTGCCACACGCCGACCCTCACCACCGGGTTCAACGCGAAGCCCGCGCTCAGCCTGCGCAGCTTCTCCCCTTACTCCGACTTTCTTTTGCATGACATGGGTAACCTGGGCGACGGCATCGGCGGCCAGGGGCGAGCCACCGGCAGCGAGATGCGCACGGCACCGCTGTGGGGCGCGCGCGTGCGGACGCGCTTTCTGCACGACGGTCGAGCCACCAACCTGAACGATGCGATCCTGGCCCACGATGGCCAGGGTAAGGCTGCACGCGACGCGTTCGCGCGTTTGAGCGCGACCCAGAAGGCGCAGCTGATCGCGTTCTTGAACTCCATCTGACGTTCGCCTGCGCCCGGCTCTGCGATGCGCGTTGGGCGCGAACGTCCTCCACGTTCGGTCACGCGCGCTCCCACGCCGGGCGTTGAGCGCGGTTCCCGTCATCGCCGAAGTCCTGCGCCTTTGTACGATGGCTCGCGTGCTGAGGGCGACGACGGTTCAAACAGCGAGAGCGCTGGCACAGCTCGGCACAGCCCGATTTCGCGAGAAACGCGGGAAAATGGCCAGCTTTCCCCCTGGCATGCTTGCTGCTTCTGGTCCGTTCGGCCTCGTGCCTATTCCGATCGCACGCAGGCCAAGGAGTCGTCCAGATGTCTCCCTCCAGTGTCCTGCGCAGCAGTGGTGTCGCTGCCCTGCTCGCCTCGAGCACGTTCCTGGTCGCGAGCGGCGCGCGCGCCGCGCCTTCGTGTACAGCTGACGGCGATTGCGGCAAAGGCTTCGAGTGTCAGCTCATCGAGGTCCCGTGCGCAGCACCTGAGCCGGCGTGTGCGCCGGACCAGGATTGTCCGGCGCCGACTCCGTGTCAGGCGCAGACCTTTGGTCAATGCACGCCGGCGTCTTGTTCGACCGATGATGACTGTGCGGCCGACATGGTCTGTCACGCGCAGGACGTGATGAGCTGCACCAACGTCGCGTCACCGGCCTGCCCACCGAACACCAAGTGCGAGACGCCCGTGCCGGAGCCGGGCTCCTGCACCACGACGACCACGAAATCATGCGTGCCGCGCTGGCAGTTGCCGTGCACCACCGACGCGAGCTGCGGGTCCAACTTCACCTGCATTCCGGATCCTGACATGTGTGCGTGTAGCGGCGGCGCTCGGGTCCCAGCGAGCGGCGCCAGCATGGGCGGTGCGAGTGGGGCAGGCGGCACTGACGCGGTGGCGCCTTTGCCGGAAGACGGGGGAACGGCCACGCCGATCGACAACCCCACAACTTCGTGCACCTGCTCGCCCTCGTCGACCAAGCACTGCCAAGCAAACGACATCACGTGCACGGTCGACGGCGATTGCCCAGCCACGTGGACGTGCGCGCAAACGGCAATAAGCGGCGGCGTCGCCTGCGCTGGCTCCGCGACTGTTCTTCCCGACGGCGGCGTGATCGACCAGACTTCATCTTGCGATGTTCCGCCTCCTGCGCCCACGCCGAAGCAGTGCGT
The DNA here is from genome assembly GCA_964651185.1 of uncultured Polyangiales bacterium. Lineage (GTDB taxonomy): Bacteria > Myxococcota_A > Polyangia > Polyangiales > DASUME01 > DASUME01. Next base: position 201 of record CAZYWR010000132.1, on the reverse strand, counting down.
GCCGCCGTCGTATGGCGGGTACTTAACCGGCAAGGACACTTCGTACGCCGGCGCTCCGACTGCGAGCCAGGGCACAGCCGGCGGCACGACCGGCGTGAGCACCGCCGAGCCGCCGCGTGCCGCGGACGACGCGAACAACGCCGCGAGCGGCGGCGCGCCGGCGGGGAGCGCGGAGCACGCGGGCAGCGGCGCGAGCGCGGA
>CAZYWR010000131.1:0-2076 GCA_964651185.1 uncultured Polyangiales bacterium | reverse complement strand
GGCGATATCTGCGTACGACACCGCCGTGCCCTTGCCGCGGTCCTTCGCCATCACCTTCGTGATCGCCGCCGTCAGGGTCGTCTTGCCGTGGTCGATGTGGCCGATCGTGCCGACGTTCACGTGCGGCTTGGACCTGACGAACTTCTCCTTCGCCATCGCGTCTCCTCCAAATCAATCGCGAGCTGTCGCTGATCCGTCACTGGGAGCCCAGAATGGGATTTGAACCCACGACCTCCTCCTTACCAAGGAGGTGCTCTACCCCTGAGCTATCTGGGCGAACCGAAATCGGAGCGGGATGACGGGTTCGAACCGACGACGTTCAGCTTGGAAAGCTGACGCTCTACCAACTGAGCTAATCCCGCAAAATCCATGTTCGAGGCCCCGATGGGGGCGCTCGATGATGTGTGTTGTGGAGGGTGGTGGGTTCGAACCACCGTAGGCATAAGCCGGCAGATTTACAGTCTGCTCCCTTTGACCGCTCGGGCAACCCTCCGGAATCTGTACCTTTCAATGAGCAGCTAGCAGTCCTAGCGACCGTGCCCCGAGCTGGCGACGGGACTTGAACCCACAGCCGCCTGTTTACAAAACAGGTGCTCTACCATTGAGCTACGCCAGCATTCCGCCGAGGCCCCGCGGGTGCCCGGCGGATTCGTCATCCACCCTTTCGCCGACCCATGCGACGAGAGGTTTCAGAGCCCGGCGCTCCCCTGCAGCTCCGCCTGGCCTGCCGGAAGGACGCAAGACTGCGCCCCGCCGGGAGACGCGAGGGCGCATTAAGTAGGCCGGTCGTCGTAGTGTGTCAAGGATTGCTCCTCCGTTTGCGGGCGGAGTGGCGCTGCGGGATTGGGGTGGCTTCGAGGCGGGGGGTTCGTTCGCCGGTCTCCGCACGTTCACATTCCTATGCCCCGCTAACTAGCTCGGTCCGCGGATCCGAGGGGCGCTTGCTCACGCTCTGAGTCCTGCCGCCGGTTGTGGATACGCGCATCGACCTTCGCTGCGGGCGAGCTCTGAACCGTGCTCCGACCGCCGAACGGAGGCCCCCACTCGGAGCTGGCGCGCAGTCGCGAGCCGTGGGCGTGCAGACGTCGCAGACGATGGTGACGCCCGCGCCCCCTACCTCGGAGCTGGCGCGCAGTCGCGAGCCGTGGTGCCACGGAGGGAGGGCCTATGCCGTGACTCACGCGGCGCGCAGCGCGCGAGTCACGGCGCTCGCCCCCATCCCCCGCGGCCGGGCAGCCGCGATCAAGGCGACGGGAGTACGCTCTGGGCACCCGGCGTTTCAGATTTCGGTGCGGGGGTGACCGTGATCGTCGGTTCGGGTGCTTGGGGATGTGTGCCGCCAGCCGGGGAAGTGCGGTTGGCGTTGTCCAGAGCCTGCTGGGGGAGGCCGCCTGGGCCGGGAGGCTGCTCGAGCAAGAGGGCCCGCGTGCGCTCGAGGTCTTTGCGCGTGGTAGCGGCCCATTCCGTCTGCACGCCCGTGCGTTCCACCATCATCAGTGTGAGCTCCCAATAGCGGATCGCGTGGCGCAACAGCGGCTTGATCAGCTTGGCCATCTCTTGCGGATAGAGCTCCTTCGCGCCCTGCGAGAGCGACGCAGGCACAGGCGCCTTCATCAAATCGTGCCAGAGCGTGTCGTACATAGCGCCGATGCGGTGGCCGGCTGCTGCGGCCCAATGCGCGTCCGTGTGGCGGATGGTGTTGAAGTACTCGCGTTGGGCATCGAGGAGCAGCTGCGCGCGCCGCACCAGCACGGCTTTTTGCGCTTCCTGATCCGTGTCCGGAAAGGCGAGCGCTTCGGCGCGCCGGCGGATCGCCTCGGCGATCACGAAGTTGGCGGCAGCCGCATAATACGGATCCGGCACCTGCTCGGGAGGGCGCGTGCGGTAGAAGGTCAAGGCCTGGTGGGCGGTGTGCTCGGCTTGATCGAGATGGCTTTGTCCGAGCTCGGCCTCCGCGCTGATCGCGAGCGCCTCCACGCGCTCGCTGGGATCCAGGTCGGTGCGGGCGAGCAGCCGCGCCGCCGTTTGCGCCGCGGGCTCCCAGCGCTCGAGCGCGACCTCCAAGTGGCCCGCTTG
>CAZYWR010000130.1:0-3103 GCA_964651185.1 uncultured Polyangiales bacterium | reverse complement strand
GACGAAACACAGATCGAGATCGTCGACGGGGGTCGCGAGTTCGAGCAGATCTTCGGAGCCGGCGCGCTGGTCCGAAACGAACGTGCCACCGCGCCTCTCCAGCTCGTGCCGCGACCGCGCGAGGTCTTCGACCGCTAGCGTAACGCGTCCGATCCCTTCGGGATGACGCCGAAGATAGCGGGCGGCCGCGCTGCCGTCGCGCCGAGGCGCCGTACACACGAAGCGGCAGGAGCCGACTTGGTAGATGATGCTCTCCTGGCCCTCTTCGTCGCTTCGTTCGTGAGCAAGTGGCGCGACTTGACGGCAGCCAAAACCTTCGACGAACAACCGGTGCTTGCGCGAAAGCTCGCGCACGTACCAGGTGATGGAGTGAAACCCAGTGAGCCCGATGGGGTTGCCCGAGGACATAACTCGCCCTTTGCGCCTATCTGTCAGGCGCGAAAATGCATGCGGAGGACTTTGCGATGGCTAAAGCGATTTCTTGATCGCCACGGCGATCGGAAACGCGAGGAATTCGAGATAGTAGAGTTTCCAGAGCATCATGTAATAGCGATACACCGACTGGACGTTTCTGCTGTCGACCTTGCGGCCGAGGACCCAGATCGCCGCGATCACGGGTACGTGCGTGGCGACCACGACGAGCGGATTCAAGGCATCGGAGGCCAGCAGGGAAACGATCCCGAAGCCGACACAGGCGAACGTAAGAATCCAGCGACAAAGCTGGAGCGTGGCCTCCACCCCCAAACGCCGCGCGAGCGTGGGGACGCGGTGCATGCGATCGCCTTCGATGTCGGGGACGTCTTTCATGATCGCGATCACGATCACGAACACGAACATAAACGTGACGAAGGCGAGCACACCCACCGGCAGTGAGGCATGCCCCGTCAGACGCTCGGTATAATGCAAATAGTAACCAATGTTGGAAATTAGGGCTCGCGCGACGGTGATCGACGCAGCCGCCCAGAAGGGATGCTCTTTCAGCCGAATCGGGGGCAGTGAGTAGGCGCTGCCGATCGCGAACACCGCCAAGATCGTGCCGAGCATGTAGCCGCCTTGTGCGAGCGCGGCGAGCAGGGCGATGCCCAGCGCCACGCCGACGATCAGCTGAGCCAGGCCGCGATCAAAGGCGCCGGAGGCGAGCGGAAGGTAGGGCTTGTTGATGCGGTCGATGTCGACATCGGTAAGCTGATTCAGCCCGACGATGTAGATGTTCACTCCGATCGCAGCGACATAGCTCAGCGCGAACGCGACGAGATCCTGGCGGCCAGTCGAAACGGCCGCCAATCCATATAGAACCAGCACGGCCAACGTGGTGCCGACGATGGTATGAGGGCGACAGAACTCCCAAAACGAGCGGAGACTGACGCCGCGAAGAAGGGGCGCAGCTCGTTGCAGGGGCATGACAAGAGACTCCAGAGGCAAAACAACGGAGAGGCTATTCGTACGCCGTCGCTAAGGAAGAGTCAGCAATAAGCCGAGCGCTGGGGGGGAGGCAGATCACCATTCGGACGAGTCCGCAATCGGAGATTGCCAAGCGCGGCCGTCCGTATTGTTGTCCATCTTGGGGAACGTGCCAATGCGAACGACTCCCCTCGTCTCTTTTCTGAGTGCGCAAACCGACGGTCTACGGCGGGCAGTCTCTCCAAAGCCGTCGAACTGCAACATCATGGAAAACGGAACACGAAGCTGCTCGCTACGGTGACGACTTTCCGTCGGCGCTCGGCGCGCACTCGTTGTCTGCGCACGCGTCGAGATACGCCACGAACCTTTGCCGTGCGGCGCGTAAGCGCGTGTACACGGTACTCAGGTTGACTTGCAGCGTTTGGCTGATTTCTGGTGCGGTCATTTCTTCGAGCTCCGCCAGCATGAAGACCTCGCGTCGCTCGCGGTCGAGGATGCTGAGAAAGCGCTGCAGCATGCGGCCGGCCTGGAGGCTGGCGGTCCATTCAAACGGGCTGCGCGCGGCGTCAGCCAAACTCTGGAGGTCGAGGCTCGTCGTCCCTTTGCGCCGGACCGAGCGGCGATAGCCGTTGGCCACGCGCAGGCCGATCGCGAACAGAAACGCCCTCGGCGAGACCCCAGGTCGCAAGTCGTCGATCCGGCGATACATGACGAGAAAGACATCCTGCACTGCATCTTCGATCTGCGAGCCATCGACTCCAAAACGGCGCATGTTGCGGGCGACGTACTCAAAGTGGGAACGGTACAACTCTTCAAAGCGTGGCCGCTGGGCCGATTCAGGCACGGACACGTTCGTTGCTATGCTTTCCGCAACAGACGTAAGCATGATGGATACCTGCAGGCTTGCGCGGCATCATTCTGACGTCCGAGTAGGAAGTCAGAATGAAGACGAGCCAGCAAAGCTTCCGCTTGCTTCGCTGGGCATACGACAACGATGCAGGAACCTGAGCACACGCAGACGCGCTGAGCATTGGCCAGGAACCGTGATCAGCAGACTACCCTTAGGGCGCACGTAAAAGTCAAGTTCGCTCGCCAAAGGCAAAGCAATCTGATGAGACACGATATGCGGGCGGAGCCGTTCAGGCCGAACACAACAGACCCGCTCGCGCATGTCTCAAAGATCTGCGCGAACTGGGGGGGTAAGCTGCATGGGTCTGTTATGTTCCTTGTGCCCGTTTGAGTGACGCCTTTGCTCCTCCCTGCGGCCTCGTCGGTTTACCTCGCCCGTGTGGGACGTATCCCGCTGGTCGACCCCGGTTAATGACCGGTGATCGGCAATTCCACTTTCAGAGCGCGGCGTTTCCGTGCGCTCCAGCTACAAAAATGGCTCTGCTGCGCGAATCGCGGGCACTTTTTCGAGGCGCCTACCCGCGGTCCCGGGAAAGCGGACTCAATCTTGAACCGCGCCGCTCTTGCTCGCGGCTTCGGTGTAGTGCGCGGGTTTCGCGGTGAAGCCCATGGCAAACCACCATCCCGTCAGTCCGGTTTCGCTCTTGTCCTGCGCGGGCGGAAGAAAGTCCGATAGGGCTGTGCCGCTCTGAATGCCGAGCGCCGCAACATGCGCGGAGAGCTTGCCGAGCTTGGCGCTGTGCGCGGCGTCTTCAGTAAGAAAGCCGCGGATTTCGCCGCTCACGATGCCACC
>CAZYWR010000129.1:0-4813 GCA_964651185.1 uncultured Polyangiales bacterium | reverse complement strand
GCCATCCCCACCCTGAGCCCGCTGTTCGATGACGCTTTGATCGTGTGGAAGGGGACCGCCGCCTATAGCGCGAACGCGGTTATCAAGGATCAGATCGCGGCCACGACAGGAGTGACGGCACTGACCGCGCTCGCGGCAGGCGACGTGATTTGGGTGAAGTACTGATGCCACCGCGCAAAGGACAGCGGGCATGGCTCGCGCTTTTACTCATGCTCGCGAGCGCATCGTGCTCGGACGATGACGAATCTACGCCCGCGGCCGACGGCGCCGTGTCTGACGCGGGCGTCAGGCCGGCCGACGCCAGTGTCGATGGGAGCATCGACGCCGGCATCGATGCGAGCATCGACGCGGCGCTCATCGACGCTGGAACGGGCACTGGAGATGCTGCTGCTCCGGTCCGGCTTACTGCCTGCCTCGACCGCCCGGAGCAACTTCCGATGCCGCCGTCAGGTCAACTACCCTGCGAGCTCTTGCCGCCTGGTCTCTCCCTCTGAGCGTCGCGCCGGGTTCAGGGCGAACTCATCTTCCGGCGTCGAGGGCGGGAGAGAGCCCGGCGTCCGTGGAGACGAGGTCTTCGCCGTGCCACGGATCGGAGAACGCGGGGTTGGTGATGAACTCTTGGTCCGTCAGGCTCCCGAGGAAAGCGATCACGTTGGCGCGCTCGTCATCGCTGAGGAAGAAGCCGACCAACAGCGGGTCGGTACGTTGGCTGTGGGCGCGTCCGCGCGCGCCGTAGTGATCGAGCACTTCCGAGAGCGTCGCGATGCTGCCGTCGTGCATGTAGGGCGCGGTCAGCGCGATGTTGCGCAGCGTGGGCGCCTTGAACATGCCCATGTCTTTGTCTTGCCCTGTCACGCTGTAGACACCCGTGTTCGGCTCGGGGTAATCGCCGAGCCCGTCGATATCGTACAGACCGGTGTTGTGGTAGAGCATGCTGGCGAAAGACTTACCCTCCCAGTTTACGTGATCAGTGAAGTTGAAGCCCTGGTGGCAGTGAAAGCACTCGAGCTTCTCGGAGTTGAAGAGCGCATAGCCGAGCTTGACCGAATCGCTGACCGCGCTCTCGTCGCCCTGCTGCCAGCGATCGAACGGGGAGTTGCCCGAGAACAGCGTGCGTTCGAATGCGCCGATGGCGCGCGTCGCGTTTTCCATCGACACGGGTTGTGGGTCGTCGGGGAATGCAGTGCGAAACGCGTCCACGTAAAAGGGTACGGCCTGGAGTCGCTGCTCCGCTTCCATGAGCGACGTCATCCCGAGCTCGATGGGAGCGTCGCCAAAGAGCGGGACGTTTGCTTGGCGCTCGAGCTCCGTCATCAAAGGATTGGCCCAAGTGAGCGTCGGACTGTACGCCACGTTTGCGAGGCTCATCGCGCCGCGCGTATGGCTCTGCCCGGTCGACCCCAAGCCGGTCGCCCTACCGTCTGTGAAGGCGAGCTCCTGTTTGTGGCAAGACGCGCAGGAATACGTAAGGTTGCCGGAGAGACGGTGATCGTAGAACAGGCGCCGTCCGAGATCGACCTTCGCGCGGCTCATGGGGTTGTCCGCAGGAACCACGGGCACCGGGAAGCCGGGCGGAAGGTCCCACGCGAATTCGCCGTTCGCCGCGTCCAGGGCAGGCGCGGCGGCGTCCAGGGCGGGCGTCACGGTGCCACCCTCGTTCATGGATGTGTTGGGCGGGGACGCGCTTCCGGCATCGGGCTCGAGGTGTTCGCTCTCGCCCCCGCAAGCGGCGGCCGCGAGGAAGACGCAGTTGAGTAGCCTGTGTGCACGGGGGCGCGCTTGTGCATGAGCTGGCATACGACCCCTCACTCCACGTGAAAGAGTTGCTGGGTTGTGAGCGCGTTGCCCGTGGCAAAGTCGATGCCGACGGCCGAGAACATGGGCGGGCAGGCGTCGCCCGAGGAGTGGCAGTCCGCGACCTGACTCAGATCGGTGTTTGCGAACACGGCCGCGAGATCCGCCACGATCACGTTCGCGGATGGGTCGAAGCTGGAGAGGCGAATCTCGTTGCGGTTGGGCTTACTGCAGGTGAATCCGGACGCAGGGGTCCCCGTGCACGCGGTGCTTCCGATGTGTAGGATCCCTTGGCCGAGCGCGGGCGCGCCGCCGTCCGCGGTCGTGGCGTCGGCCGGCCCGGCATCGAGCAGCGAGACGACGCCCCCGTCCATCGCCGCCGCCTCGGCGACTTGCGCGATTTCCGCCAGCAGGAAGCGATAGCCGAGCATCCAGTTCCAGCTCGTCGTGGGATCGTCGAGCGGCGGTTTGGCCGTCGAGAAATCCTGGTGATTGATCGATTCGGGCACGCCGTTGACGAACGCGATGCCGCGATACGTGCCTGCCGGGACGTGGCCGGTGATGATCATGTTCGTCCCGGGATTGCCGGCCGAGCATTGACCGCTCGTGGTGGTGAAATCGATCAACGCGACGTCTTGGGTCTGCCAGGGCGCGCGCTCATCGAGCTCCACCGGAACTTCCTGTCCGTTCGTCGTGAGCAGCCGAACGTTTTGCACGTAGAAGCGAAAATCCGTCGGCGTCGCGGTCACCTTGGTGCTGCCTTGCGCGGCATAGGTCTCTCCGCATGCGAAGTCGCGCGACCCGACCTTCGCGGCGAAGCGCAAGGTCACGGCTTGGAGCGCCGCGGCGGCGTCTCCACCGTCCACCCCCGTATCGGCCAAAGTGCTCGCGTCGAGACCCGCTCCAGAGTCGGGCGGGTGACCTGCATCGAAGCCCCCCGCTCCAGCGTCCGCGGTGACCTCGCCGTCGTCATCATCACCGCAGCCGGCGCTCATCGACAGCGCGCCGGTCGCGAACAGCCAAGCCGCGCATCTCACTCTTTTTCGCATGTTGATCCTCGCAAGAGGGCGGTCGCCCGGTAAGGAAAGACAGGTTGGCGCATGCTCAGTTAGCAAGCGATCACGGAATCCCGGGTGCGGCATATTGACGCGCCCTTCCTCGCGCTTTTTCTGTCCAGGTTTGCCGCAGAACGCGTCATTTCGCCGCATTCATCATTCGGGTGCGCTTCTGTTAGAGAGGTCGCCTCTTCGAGAGGGAGCCTCATGCGCAAAGAATCGTTCCTTGTGGCGGTGATGATCGTGCTGCATGCCGGGTGCGGCGGCGACGACGACAACACGAAATCGCAGGACACGTCTAGCCATGCGACGGGCGACGACGCAGGTCAAAAGCCGGAGCGGTCCGATGCCGCCGCCATGGACGGTTCGCTCTCCCCGAGCATGCGCGATGCGGGGACCGCCAGCACAGGCGGCGACCAGATCGATGCGAGCGCAAGTGCGGGGGACCCCGCGGACGCCGCTGCACGGCCTAACCCGGACGCGCCACCGGAGACGCAGGACGGCAAAAAGCTCTACGCGGTCCGCTTCGACGCGCGCGCGGGCGAGCAGCCGTTTGCGTGCGGCAAGCAGGTCGCGCTGGGCAAGGCCGCCACCCTCGCCGAGCCGCTCGACATCCGTTTCTTTGTGCACGACGTGACGCTCGTGCGGGCCAATGGCGAACGGGTTCCCCTCGCCCTGTATCAGGACGAGCGCTGGCAGCGCGACGACGTGGCGCTGCTCGACTTCGCCGATGACACCGGCAAATGCGCGACCGGAGACAAGGCGGTGCGCACCGTCGTGTACGGCTACGCCGACGAGCATGCAGACTACACGTCGATCGCATTCAAGGTGGGCATCCCGCCCGATAAGAACCATCTCGACGGCGCCCACGCGCCGGCGCCCTACAACACGAGCGGTCTGTGGTGGAGCTGGGCGGGTGGCTACAAGTACATGCGCATCGATCTGACATCCGCCGCGCAGCCGATCTGGTACTTCCACGCGGGCGCGACGGCGTGCAGCGGCATGATCGCCAGCGGCTTTCAGTGCAGCGCCCTCCAGATCCCGAGCATCGAGCTACCAGACTACAACCCGGAGTCCTCGATCGTCGTCTTCGATGCGGCCAAGTTTTATGCGAACTCGGACGTGAGCGCAGCGGCCGACAGCCTGCCGGGGTGCATGGGCGACAAGGACGATACCGAATGCGCGCCGCTCTACAATACGCTCGGCGTCGTGCCCTGGGACGACAGCATGCACACGACCGAGACCGCCTTCGTGCTGGCGACGGGCAGCCGCTTCGTCCCGCCTACGAGCACGGGTGCTGCCGGTTCGAGCAGGGATACGACCGATCCGACCGCCTGGCCCGATCCGGCTTACCAGCGATCGCCCGCGCTCGACGTCACCAACATCTCCAAGTCCGGCGAGGCGCGCAGCCACCCTCCGGATGACGCGCGCTACAACGTCAACTGCATGCGCTGCCACCAAGCGAACGGGCCCGGCTTGGGCATCTTCAGCGCGGCCGGGACGCTGGTCGACAGCGTGGGCAAGCCCGCCACTACGTCGAAGGTCGAGATCTTCTCGGGTACAGCCGTCAGTTATGGCAAGTTCACGAATATCGTCTCGCAGGCGATCCTCGAGGTGGACGGCAATGGAAACTTCTTCACGACCATGCCGCTTCCCATCGACACCACGAACTTGTCTGGTCGCGTGCTCGACGCTGCCGGAAACGTGGTCATGACCATGCCGTTCGATCAGCAGACGACCGCCTGCAACAACTGCCACACGGGCAGCTTCCGGCTGACCCTGCCGGCTGCCGAGGCGATGCCCTAGTCCGTTGGCCATGGGCTTTCAGATCGGACGTCTCGATGCGCGCGCGGCGTACGCGGTGGATGGTGCGCGGTGCGACGCTGCTCGCCTTGGCGAGCTGTGATGAAGGGCGAGCGTCCGGGTCGCCGGCCGACGGCGAGCACTCGCGGGCAACCCTTGCG
>CAZYWR010000128.1:0-2802 GCA_964651185.1 uncultured Polyangiales bacterium | reverse complement strand
CAAACTCGGGGCCCGGCACCTCGTCGGTGCTCGGGTAAGGGCGCACGTTCAGCCGCACGTCGTACTTCGCCGCCTGCAGGTCGAGGCCGGCGGTGCCCGTGATCCAGTCGGCCCAGCGCGCGCGCAGCTCGCTGCGTAAGGTGAGCGAGTGATCGGAGATGTCTTGGTAAGTGTCGTCTTGCTCGAATACGAAGCGCTCGGTTCCCCACGCCAGCGTATGGCGCATGCTCACGCGGTCGCTCAGCTTCGACTCCACGCGCAGCGCGAGCCGCGTAAAGCGGGTGCCCGCGTCGAACTTCCCGCCCTGCGACGGGTCGCTCGCGCTCGGCGAGTCGAACAAGAGCTTCAGGCGGTCGTCGGCAGCGAAGAAGAACAGACGCGCGGTCGTGCGCCGCGTCAGGTCGTGCTCGAGCACCGCCTGGGCGTCGTAGTAGACGGGCGCGCTCTTGATGTCGTTGCTGAGCTGGCCGATCCAAGCGTCGACCCACGAGCGGCGCGCCGCGAGCATGAAGCGCGTACGCGAGCCGAGCGGACCCTCGAGCGCGAGCCGCCCGTCGATGGGATCGAGCTGCACCAGCCCGCCGATGCGGTCGCGGCGCGGCGCGCGCAGGCCGAGGTCGATCACGCCGCCCATCGCGCGGCCGTACTCGGCGCCGAAGTTGCCGGGCCGAAAGTCGAGCCGCGTGAGCGCGTCGTTCGGGACGACCGCGGAGATGCCGCCAAAGTGGTAAGCGATCGGAATCTGAATGCCGTCGATGAAGATGGCGGTGTCCCCGGGCGCCGAACCGCGCACGATCGGGGTGCCGTCGGTCGCAGGCGGTCGGGCGACGCCGGGCAGCGACTCGATCGCGCGCAGCGGGTCGCCGTTGGTGCCTGGCAGCTTGCGCGCCTCGCTGGTGTCGAGCGAGTAGACGGTGGGCTCGCGCGGCGGCTTTTCGCCCTGCACGTCGAGCGTCAGCTCTTCGCTCGACGCTTCCTGTGCAGGCGCAGGCGGAGGGAAGGGCGAAGCTGGGGGCGGCGCCGGTTGGAACGTGAAGCGAAACGGGATGCGCGCGGCGATCGGCGCATCGCCGCGCAGCGCGGGCGTGAAGCGCAGCGCCGTGACCGCGGCGAGCGCCGCGCGATCGAGCTCGTCACCCGCGGACGAAAGGATGACCGGGTCGCGCGCTAGACCGTCTGGTTCGACAGTCAGCTCGAGCACGACCGTCGTGGGTTCGCTGGCCGGCGGCAGCTCGGGCAAGCTCGGCGCCGAGTCTGCGAGCAGCTTGGGCGCAACGAGAGGAGCCGCTTCCCGCTCGGGCTCTTGCCCGCGCGCGAGCAGCGGCCAAAGCCAAAGACATGCGAGCACGAACGCGAGGCGCAGCCCGCGGCGGCCTGAGGTGGGGCGAGGCATCGCGCACTAGTGCCCGCTCGCGCCGAGAGCGTTCAGCCGCGCGTGCAGGTGGCCGGCCCTCTTTTCAGCGCGCCCTCTGAACGATCTCGCCGCGTGCGGGCACCGAGCGCCATGGACATCGTCATCCAAGCGAAATGGCTCATGCTGGCGCTCGGCGCCGCGCCCGTGATGTGGCTGATGATCGCGCTCTCGCTCATCAGCTTTGCGATCATCGTCGAACGCGCGCTCTTCTTCTTCTCCGCGCGCTGCGACTTCGCCGCCTTGGCGCGCGGCTTTTCCCAGCAGCTGCGGCTCGGCGATCACTTGGCCGCGCGCGGTCTGCTCGAGAGCTCGCGCTCGCTCGAGGCGGAGGTCGTGTTGGCCGGCCTCGACGAAGTCGAGCGCGGCGCGCAGGCCGTGCGCGAAGCGCTGGCGGGCGCCACCGCCGTGCAGCGAACGAAGCTCGATCGCCGGCTCGGCTACTTAGGCACGCTCGGGAGCAACGCGCCCTTCGTCGGACTGTTCGGGACCGTGATCGGCATCATCCTCGCGTTCGAAGAGCTGTCGCGCGCAGGGGCGAGCGCCATGGCCAGCACGGGCGTGATGGCGAGCATCGCGGAGGCGCTGGTGGCCACGGCGATCGGTCTGCTGGTCGCGATCCCGGCGGTCGCCGCGTACAACGCCTTTCAGCGGCGCATCCGCGCCATCGCCGCCAACACGGAGGCGCTCTCGCGCGTGCTGCTCGTCCATCTCGAAGGCGAGCGCCCGCCAGAAGTGCGGCGCGTGATCGCGCGCGGCGCGTCCGGGCCTCAGTTCGCGGCCTGCGCGGAGGCGCGTTGATCATGGCTGCGTCCTCGCAGGAAGAAGACGAGATCACGGGCATCAACGTCACGCCGCTCGTGGACATCACCTTGGTGCTGCTGATCATCTTCATGGTCACCGCGAAGCTGGTGATGTCGCAGGCGCTGCCGCTCGACCTGCCGAAGGCCGCGAGCGCTGGTGAGACCCAGACCGTGTTCACGGTCACGCTCGATGCGCGGGGCGCACTCGCGGCGAATGGCCGATCGATCGACGATGACGAGGCGTTGGAGCGAGCGGCGCGCGCAGCGCAACAGAGCACGCCCGATCTGCGCGCCGTGCTGTCTGCGTCGGCGAGCGCGAGCCACGGTCAGGTCATGCACGTGCTGGACGTGTTGCGCACGGTGGGGATCAGTAAGGTCGCGTTCGGAGCGGAGCGCGCGCCGTGAACGACGCGTCCGCTTTTTGGCGGCTCGTCGCGCGCGGCGGCGGCGGCTCGCGAGGCGCGTGCGGGCTGCTGCTCGCCTGCGCGGCGCACGGGTCTCTCCTGACGCTCGCGCGCACATGGACCCCCGCCACGCCGGCGTGGGTGCCCGTGACCGAGGTCGCGCTCCTTCCACCCGCCGCGCCCG